>JANOSN010000896.1:0-10896 GCA_031415895.1 Polaromonas sp.
GCGCTATGTGCTGTTTGCGCTGTACCAAGGCCAGCCGTGGGCTTGGCTGGCGCTGGTGGGGCTGGTGGCGGCTAGTGCGCTGACTTGGCGCAGGTATGCTCGTGCAAGCGCTTAGACGTTCGCGCAAGCGCTTAGACGTTCGCGCAAGCGCGTAGTTTATTTGCCGCTAACTTATTTGCCGTTAGCTTATTTACCGTTAGCTTATTTACCGTTGATGGCCAACAGTTCAACTTCAAAAAGCAGCGTAGCATTCGGTGGAATCACACCACCCGCACCGCGCGATCCATAGGCAATAGCCGCTGGGCAAGTTAGCTTAGCTTTGCCGCCCACTTTCATCATGCCCACGCCCTCAGTCCAGCACGGAATCACGCGGTTCAGTGGAAACTCTGTGGGCTCGCCTCGCTTATATGAGCTGTCAAATTCTTTGCCATCAGGAAAAGTGCCTTTGTAATGCACTTTCACTTTGTCGCTGGCTTCGGGGCTAGCGCCCTTGCCTTCGGTTAGGGCCAAGTAGACTAAACCGCTTTTAGTCACCACAGCGCCTTTTTCTTTGGCAGATGCAGCGGCTACAGCATCGGCCTGCGCCAAAGCCACATGACTGACAGCCATTAAAGCCAAAGATAAAGACACAACAGTTAACTGGGCAAAAAAACGCATATAAATTCCTTTAAAAACAAAAGACAAAAAACTATAGTGCAAATCTTATCAGGTGCAGACAAGCCTAGGTAACCAGCGGTTTGTCTACCCGCCCGTCTGGGTGGCGTGCAAAGCGTGCAGGCTCGCGCCCATGCACAGGCGCGCTGTTTGGCCAAGGCCAACCACCAAACTCAGTGGCCCGGTAGTCGGCTATGGCTTGGTGAATTTCTGCTTGGGTATTCATCACAAACGGGCCATGCTGCGCCACCGGCTCGGCAATGGGCTGGCCTTGCAGCACCAGCAGTTCGGCATCACCATCACCATTGACCAGCTCTAGCGGCACATCCGCACGCAGCTGCAGCGCGGCATGCTGGTTCACCACCTGGCCATCTACCGAGATAGATGCGCCTTTAAAAAAGTACGCCATACGCTGCGTGCCCTGCCCTGCAGCCGCTGGCAAGGTGTAGCGTGCGCCACTTTGCATTTTGACGGTCCAAATAGCCACATCACCAGCAGCCTGGGCAGCCCACGAATCAGGCGGCGGCGCTAGTGGCTGCACAGGTTTGCCTGCGGTTTGCAAGCTGCCCGCCACCACGGCAATATCGGTCGTGCGCCCCTGCGCATCGGTGTGTGTGGTACGCGGAATCTGCTCACTCCACAGCATCGTGAAGTGCGGTTTCACCATTTTGTTTTTAGCGGGCAAGTTCAGCCAAATTTGAAACAGCTCTAGCGGGTTGGCTTGGTCAGCTTTTAGCAGCGGAAACATTTCTGCATGCACAATGCCCCGCCCAGCGGTTAGCCACTGCACATCACCCCCGCCAAAGCGTGCCGCAGCACCCAGCGAGTCTGAATGGTCGATCAAACCTTTGCGCACGATGGTGACGGTTTAAAACCCCGGTGCGGGTGCCCCGGAAACCCCGGCACCTGCTGGCCGTGGTACATGCTCCAGCCGTCTTTACGGCTAAAGTCTTGCCCCATGTCACGCCCTGCTAACGACGCATCCGGCCCCATTTGCGCGTTGCCCGCAGGATAGGCGTCATCGTGGTACGCACAAAACAAAAACGGGTCAACAGTGGGCCAAGTAAAACCCAGCGCTTGGGCAGAGATAATCGAACTGATTGTCATGTCAATGGTGTGAATGTGCTGTAGTGTTAAGAGTATGACAGCAAGTAAGTACTATTAATTTTATAGCAATATAATCAATGAATACTTGGACTACCGCCATATTAGGCAAGAAAAAAGCTCCTAAACCTTAATCAAGGAGCTCGCAGCCAAGTAAAGCTAAAAAATTAGCCGCGCAGCTTGGTTGCCACCTCAGTCACACGCTTGCCATAAGCTTGCGCGGTGTCCAAATCGCCCTGCGGTATTTTGTCAGCCGAGTCGTTAGGGCCGCACTGTGCCATCACACCACTGTTGGAGCCAATGCGGTTGATCGTGCCATCATTCAATGCAGGCTGACCTACCCAAATCATGCCCTGCTGCATCGACAAAGTAATGAAATATTGAAGGGTAGACAGCTTGTCGCCGCTGGGGCTAGCCGAGCAGGTAAAGCCCCCTGCTACTTTGTCTTTCCATGCGCTGGTAAACCACTTTTTGCTAGTGGCATCAGCAAACTTTTTAAACTGCCAGCTGGCCATGCCCATGTAGGTGGGCGAGCCCATGATGATGGCGTCAGCCGCATCTAACGTGGCCCACTGTGCCTCGGTCAGGTTACCTTCTGCGTCAATAACGACCATGTCAGCACCTGCGCCTTTAGCGACAAATTCAGCTACGCGCTGGGTATGACCATAACCTGAGTGATAAACGACTGCTACTTTTGCCATGAGATATTCTCCTTTAAGGGCGGTTAGAAAAAATGAATGCGGGATTAATGAATGCGGGGTAACGGTTGCTTCAAGCTGCCAAGTCAAACACGATGACTTCTGCATCTTGGCCGTCTTGCAAATGTAGTGCATCCTCGCCGTCCAGCTTGGCTGCATCGCCGCCCTTTAATACTTGGCCGTTCACGGTGAGCGTTCCGCGCACTAACTGCACATAGGCTTTGCGTGCAGGGTTAAGTGTGATGTGCGCTGACTCTGCACCGTCAAACAGGCCTGCATACATCTTGGCATCGGCATGAATCGTGACACTGCCTTGCGCGCCATCGTTGCTGGCCACTAGGCGCAATGCACCGCGCTTGTCGGGTGTGGCGAAAGTCTTTTGCTCATAGCCAGGTTGTATGCCAAAAACGTTAGGCTCTATCCAAATTTGAAAAAAATGCGTTTCTTGGCCGGCTGCGTGGTTGAACTCGCTGTGCATTAGGCCCTTGCCTGCGCTCATGCGCTGCACATCGCCAGGTGGAATGCCTTTGACATTGCCCATGCTGTCTTTATGCGCGATGTTGCCAGAAAGCACGTAAGAGATGATTTCCATGTCTTTATGCCCATGCGTGCCAAAGCCTTTGCCGGGCGCAATGCGGTCTTCGTTGATCACGCGCAGGTTACCCCAGCCCATCTGGGCTGCATCGTGGTAGCCCGCAAAGCTAAATGAGTGGTAGCTTTTAAGCCAACCGTGGTCTGCGTAGCCACGGTCTTGGGATTTGCGTAGTGTGATCATGCAGTAAATATAGGGCATATCATGCATCAAATCAATTGCTTTAATGTGTTGATTAGATACAAATTATTTGAATATACTGCAAGGCATGAACTCTGCTGACTTAATTACCCCCGAGGCTTTGCGTATGCTGCAAGCTGTAGCGCAAGAAGGCTCGCTGGCCGCAGCTGCACGCAAGCTGGGCGTGGTGCCCAGCGCGTTGACCTACCGCGTGCGGCAAATAGAAGACGGGCTAGATGTACTGCTGTTTGACCGCAGCGCCCGCAAAGCCGTGCTGACCGACGCGGGCCACGAGCTACTGCGCGAGGCACAGCGTATTTTGAGCGAGCTTGAAGCCGTGGCGCTGCGCGTTAAGCGTGTTGCTACGGGTTGGGAGTCGCAGCTGACCATTGCCGTGGGCGGCCTAATATCGCAGCGCACGATGATGGAGCTGTGCGAGGCGTTTTTTGCATTGAACCCGCCCACCCAATTGAAAATTCGGGTTGAAAATCTGTCGGGTGCCCGCGAAGCACTAGAAAGCGGTTTGGCCGACCTGGCCATAGGCAGCATCGACGAGCCGCGCGAAGCCGCAGGATTAGTCAACAAGCCATTGGGCGATGTGCCTTTTGTATTTGCAGTAGCGCCCCACCATGCACTGGCTGCCATGCCCGAGCCACTGAGCGACAGCACCGTGGCACAGCACCGCGCCGTAGCGGTAGCCGACAGCGCACGGCGCGGCCCTACTATCACGGTAGGGCTGCTGCCAGGCCAACGCGTGTTAACGGTGGACAGCATGCAAGCCAAGCTAGATGCACAACTGCGTGGCTTAGGCTGCGGCTTTTTGCCCCAGTGCATGGCCCAACCCTATTTGGACACAGGCCGATTAGTAGCCAAGCGCACCCAACGCTCAGGTCGCGTGGCTAAGCTTAGCTACGGTTGGCGCGCACCTTTGCGCAAGGCGGATATGGGCAAGGCGCTGAGCTGGTGGATAGCGCAACTGCAGCAGCCCGGCACACGCAGCGCCTTATTGCACCAGCATGATTTGCCAGTCAATCGAAAGACTAAAGTTTAGTCCTTCATATTGGCGCGCGCATTGGTGTTCAGGGCGACACCGTGTGCGCACCTAAGCCGCTAGCATCATCAATGGCAAATCCGTCCCACTCCAATGCTGGGTCAAACACTGCTGTGGCATTGGGGTCGCCTACTTTGACACCGGGCTTACGCCGCAACGTGCGGTTTTCCGTACTTACGCTGCCACCAGTCCATGCTGCACCTGGGTCAACGCCAAGTTGGCCTATACGGTCAATCACAACGCCTGATTTTTCTAAAGTAATTGCGTCATCGCCGTTGAAAAAAGTGACCGTGGTGGTGAAGCTACCGGCAATTTTAAAACTGGTAGTTGCACCAGAGTTGACCAACACCACTACGGCACCTGGGGCCAGCGTGCCAGTTAAGGTGTAGATATTACTGACAGTGGTGGTGCCGTTGGTATACAGCTTCACGGTGTAGCTAGACAAACTCACCGTAGAGGTGGTGGGGTTGTAAATTTCTAGCGCTTTATTGCTGCCGCTGCCTTCAATATATTCACTAAAAAATAAATCGGGCGCGCCGGCAACCACCGGAGGCAAAGGTGCAGCAGATAACGTCACTACAGCAGATTTACTGACTGTGAGCCCAGCTGAATCTGTCAAAGTGACCACCACGGTGTAGCTGCCCGCTGCTGCGTAAGTGTGGGTTACACCACCTGCGGCGGTGAGTGTGCTGTTGACGCTAGCGTCGCCCCAGCTAATGGACAAGTCCGTCACCGTAGCTGTGCCGCCCGGCAATGCATCAGTCACGGTAATAGACAGCGGCGTGCTGGCTATGCCTTTGCTGGGCACGTTGATGTTCAGCACGGGGACATCTACTGCAGTATCGGCGGCTAGCGTGAGCGCTACCAACACAGGGTCGTGGTCAGAGGCGCGGTACGGCGTGGAGGCATAGCGGTCGTCGGTTTTAAACTCGGTGTTGTAGTCCAGCACGGTGGGCTCGTCTGCGTTGATGTGCCACACACCTACACCGGTGACTTGCGACTTGAGCGTGCTGCTAGCGTACGCGTGGTCCAACGCACCAGTCTCTCCGTTAAACACGTAGCTGTAGCGGTCGCTGGCTGGCAGGCGTTTGAGCAAGCTCTCGTTGCCAGCTGCTTCTAGCGCTTTGGTGGGGTCTTCTAGTAAATAGCTGTTGATGTCACCCATGATCAGCACATCGCTCTCGCCGCCTGCTTGCAGCTTGGCTACAAAGCTATTCAACGCGTTAGCTTGCGCAGTGCGGGCAAGGTTAAAACATCCTTGGCCTACGTCAGGGTCAGTAGTGGTAGCGGGTGAGCCGCAACCTTTGCTTTTAAAGTGGTTGACTACAAACCAGAAGCTGCCGTTATTGGCGACCGATGCAAAACGCTGCGCCAGCGGTGGGCGGCCGCTGGGCGCCACGTAGTTGGCTAGGTCAGCGCCAGTGGGCAGCACCGTGCCGCCAATGCGTTTGACTTTGGCGGGTTTGTACAAAATATCTACTTTGATCACATCGGTGCCAAATTTACCGCTGTTGACTGAAGCGTAGGTGCCCGCACCCAGCTTGGCGTTCAATGCAGCCACCAGGCTTTGCGTGGCAATATCGTTGTTGTTTTCAATTTCTTCCAGGCCCAGCACATCAGCGTTCAGGCCTGCAATGGCTTCCACTATTTTGGCTTGCTGGCGCGTAAATTCGGCAGCGGTGTTGGCACCCCGAGCCGAGGGGTCTTGCGACACTAAGGTGGTGAAGTAATTGAGCACGTTGAAACTAGACACTTTGATATCGCCCGTCAACGCTGGCGGTGCAACAGGGCGCGGGTTAGCCTGCGTAAAAACAGGTGCCACCGTAGGCTGCACGCGGTAGGCACCAAAGCCGTGGCTTAAGATGCCAGTCAGCTTAGGCAGTGTGTCACCTACACGGCGTGTGCCTGCGCTGCCCGGAGCGCTAAAGTTGGGCGTGGGGTTGGGGTTAGATGCGCTAGATCCATCGTCCAGCAAGATGCGTTCTAGCCTGTTTTGTACAGACGTAGCGCTGGCGTTGCCATTCGTGGGATTGAATTGGCGGCCATTCAGCGCCAACACCATCTCGCCAAACTGCCCTACGCGAAACGTCTCCACCACGGCCAGCGGTTGGCTAAATTCCACCAACATGCCTTCGTAGCGCTCCAGCACACTATCGCTGGCCAGCGGCAAAGTAATTTGTGTCGGTGTGATGGCCACGCCAGAGCCGCATACATTCACGGTCACCGTACCCGCAAGCTGGGTGATGGTGCTGCCCGCAGCGCCAAACTCAGTGACTTGGCCCTGCACTTGCACATAGTCACCCGCCGTCACTTTGGCTACCGTGGCAGTAGGTGCAAATATAAAAATACCTTGCGAAGTTAAAGGGTCAGCATCAGGCACCACCTGCTGCATAAAAAACCCATTCAACTGCGTTTTAGTTTGGTTTTGAAACTCACCCACCACCACACCGCGCACCGTAACGGTTTGCGATAGCAGGGCACTGGTAGTGCTAGCGCCCTGCACGGTGCTAATGTCAGTCAGCGGCGCATCAGCGCTGATGGTGGCACTGCATGTGGGCAGCGCCACAACAGGCACTACTACAACGGGCGGCGTAACAGGCGGCGTAACTGGGGGTGTGCCATCGCTGCTGCCGCAGGCAGCCAATAAGGCCAGCACCCACGGCAAACAACTAATTAGCACGGTGCGCGTTAGCCTCTGATGATTAAAAGTCATAGTAGTCCCTAATATGTAGAGACTCTTTGTAAAGCAAGACTATGACCGAGACATGACACCTAAATGTTAAAGATGTATCTGAATATTTTATGCCCCATAACTCAAGGCCCGTGTTTTACCGCGAAACACGCGGTAGCTGAATATAGTGTATACAATAATGACAGGCAGCACTACCGCAGCACCGGCAAAGATAATGCGCAGCGCTTCGGGTGCACTGGCGGCTTGCCACACCGTCATGCGGCCCACCACCAGGTAGGGGAACAAGCTGTAGGCCAAGCCATAAAACGCAAGACAAAAAATACCTACTGTGCTGGCAAACGGCACCCATTCGCCATAGGTGTTGCCAGATTGCAAGCGCACAGGCATGCGGCGCAGGCTGCGCTCAGTGATAAAAAATAATAGTGCAGTAGCCAGCGGCACAGGTGCCAGTAAAACTATGTAGGGCAAGGCAAACCATTTGTTAAAAATCTCTTGGCTCACCCAAGGCGTAGCCAACGACACAGCCGCCACGCCCAAAGCGGTTAACCACAAAGCACCGCGTGCCCAGCGCACCGCCTGCAGTTGCAGTACACCTTCGGTTTTCATCACTAGCCAGCAGGCGCCTAGCAAGCAATAACCCGCCACTAAACACACTGCAATCAGGGCGGCAAAAGCATTGGCTGCCCAGCTGGTTTCAAAACCCAAAATATAGCTGCCCAACATCCAGCCTTGCGACAACGCAGCTAGTAGCGAGCCCGCGTAAAACGCAGTGTTCCACAAGGCTTTGTGTTCATCATGCGCTTTAGTGCGAAAGTCAAACGCCACACCACGCAGTATCAAACCCAGCAGCATGACAGCCACTGGCAAATACAACGCCTGCAAAATCACGCCATGTGCTGCCGGAAAGCAGGTCAACAAAATACCCACGCCCAGTACCAACCAAGTTTCGTTAGCGTCCCAAAACGGACCGATGGAGCTAACCATCACATCTTTGTCTGATGCCGACGCTCGGCGCAGCAAAATGCCTACCCCTAGGTCATACCCGTCTAGCACCACATAGGCCAGCATGGACAGGCCCATCACGCCCATAAAAATTACAGGCAACCAGTCGTTGAATGTAGTGAGGCTATGCATAACCAGCTCCTTGTAATGTAGAGGCAGGCGCAATAATTTGTGCAGCAATCGGGGCAGAGCTGCCTGCCTTACCTGCCATATGGAACACTACCGACACATAGGCTACCAACAGCGCCAAGTACACCGTCAAATACATGGCCAAAGTACCCACCAGCATCGGTGTGGGCACCGTAGCTGCAGCCTGTGCAGTGGTTAATATGCCGTGCACTAAATAGGGCTGACGGCCAATTTCCGTCACGTACCAGCCCGCTAGCGTGGCCACCCAGCCTGCAAACGTCATGGCCACCAGTGTGCGGGCCAGCCAAGGTTTAACCTCGCCTTGTTTTTTAAGCTGCCAGGCACCTAGCCAACCCACAGCCAGCATTAAAAGCCCCATACCCACCATGACCCTGAAGGCCCAAAACACAGGTGCCACGGGCGGATGCTTGCCTTTGAAATCGTCCAGCCCCTTGACCTCGCCGTCCAAGCTGTGGGTCAAATACAAACTGGCCAGTTTAGGAACAGCGATTTCAAACTTGTTGCTGCGCGTTGCCTCGTCAGGCAGTGCAAACAGCACCGCGCTTGCGCCCTTTTGCGTTTGCCAAATACCCTCCATCGCGGCCAGCTTGGCGGGCTGATGTTTGAGGGTGGCCAGGCCATGCAGGTCACCCAACACGATCTGAATAGGCAGCACTACTGCCGCCATCACTACCCCCGTGCGCAGGGCCGACAGCACTGCGGGCACGCGGTCGCCACGTAGCCAGCGGTAGGCGCTGATGCCTGCAATAACGAAAGCCACCGTGGCAAAACACGCCGTCATCATGTGGGCAAATTTGTACGGGAATGAGGGGTTGAAAATTATGGCAAACCAGTCTGTTGCATACGCCACCATCGCACCGGTTTGCGGGTCAGGCCGCATCTCAAAGCCTGCGGGTGTTTACATCCACGAGTTAAGCGCCAATATCCAAAACGCTGACATGCTGGTGCCAAACGCTACCAAAAATGTTGCAATGGTGTGCACCCGGTTGCTGACCCGCTGCATGCCAAACAGCATGATGCCTAAGAACGTAGCTTCTAAGAAAAACGCTGTCATCACCTCATAGGCCAGCAGTGGCCCGGCGATGTTACCTACGGTTTGCATAAAGCCTGGCCAGTTGGTACCAAACTGAAAACTCATGGTGATGCCGCTGACCACACCCAAGGCAAATGTCAGCGCAAATACCTTTACCCAAAAGCCATAAGCCTCCATCCATTTGGTGTCGCGTGTGCTGTTAAATCGCAACTTAAAAAACAGCAACACCCAAGCTAGCGCAATGGTGATGGTGGGGAACAAAATATGAAAACTGATGTTGGCCGCGAACTGTATACGGTGCAAGATCAGCGGATCAAACGGTTCTGTCATGGCTTTGCTCCTAAAAAACTTTCTTAAAACTCAGTCGGTAATTGAGACCCACTTGGCAGTGGCTCTGCCTTGCGCCCTCCCAAGCCAAGTTTTTCTTTGAACTCTAAAAACTTTTGCGCTTTGGCGCCCAGCTTCATCAATTGGCGCAGCGTGTGTTCATCTAGTTTTTGCACATCTGCCATCCAGTCAGTCACCAACTCGATCAGCTCATGCATGTCGCCCATGCGCTTTTGGGCAAAAACGTCTTGTGGGTTGGTGGGCGCGTGCAGTAGCGCATCGCGCAGCATGGTTAGCGTGGGGTCGATCTCGCGTTTGCGGCGCTCGTCAGCCAGCGTGCGAAAAATCGCCCACACATCTTCGGGTGCAGAAAAATACTCTCGCCGATCACCGGGTAAATGCTGCAACCGAATCAGCCGCCACGAGTCCAGCTCTTTCAGCCCCATGCTGACGTTTGACCGCGAAAACGCCAGCGCCTCGGCTATCTCGTCTGCATTCAGAGGTTTTTCGCTCACAAACAGCAGCGCGTAGATTTGCCCGACGGTGCGGTTAATGCCCCAGCGGCTGCCCATTTCGCCAAAGTGCAACACAAAACTTTGGGCTAAAGGCGTGAGATTCATGTAATTCCTTAACTTTCAATAATTACTGAAATTATAGGAACTTCAAAGATCATCGCATGCTTTATTACTTATTACCTGTACTTTTAGTGGGTGATTATGGGTTGGCTGAGTTCACTATGAACTATTAAATTGATAGCAAAGTATCTAATGAATACTTGGACTATGAGCATATTTGACTCCTAAAAAGCTTCAAACCTGTCTTGGAAGCATTTCAAAAGCATCCAAACCGCAGTTTTTAGCGATTTATCACTTCAAGTCACTGCGCGTCAGTGCGCGTCACTACCCGGTCCATCCATTGCACCAGCGCCCGCTCATGCTCGCTGCCCAGTGCATACACAGCGCGCATACCTGCTTGCGCCTCGGGGCGGTGTTGGTTGACCTTGATTTTGCACTCCATCTTAGTCACCGTCAGTTCAAACGCTACTATGCCCGCCAGCATTTTGTGTTGATACGCCTCACCCAAGTCGCGCCACTGCTGTGCGTAGGGCGGCTCATGGTCGCCAATCAGCTTTTTTAGCAGCGCATCTTTAGCAGCTGGCTCGTCAACGATGCGCGCAGTCACCACGCAGTGCACGGCTGCATAGTTCCAGGTGGGTACACGCGCTAGGTCGGGGTACACTTTGGGCGACATATAGGCGTGCGGCCCCATAAACGTAGCCACCGCTTGTGGCCTGGCTTGCAAATACCGCCAATGCGGGTTGGGCTTAGCGCAGTGGCCCAGCAGCGTCCAGTGAGTGCTCGACGGATCTGCGCCGCCTTCTGTTCGCACTGTGCCTGCCTTAGCGCTATCCAC
>JANOSN010000897.1:0-1928 GCA_031415895.1 Polaromonas sp.
ATGTAGGCCAGGTACAGACGCACCAACTTGTTAAAAATGGGGCGACTAGGAGCTTGACTTCGTCATTCTTGCCGCGGGCATGGCTAAACGCTGCAGAGCCCTCTATTATAAGCAAAATCAAGCACTTAGGTCAATTTTGGCATCCTGCCTCTAAGCGCAGGGCAGTTTTCGGGGTTACCATCACCCCATGCTCTCTTATCGCCACGCCTTCCACGCAGGCAACCATGCTGATGTGCTCAAGCACATCACTTTGATTGCCACCCTCAAGTACATGACCTTGAAGGACGCTGGTATCACCATGGTGGACACGCACGCGGGCGCTGGCCTGTACCGTTTGGACGGTGATTTTGCCCAAAAGAGCGCTGAAGCAGACGAAGGCATCCGTAAACTGTTTTTTAACCTTGTTTACCAACGAAATAAGTCTGTAGTCCAAGTATCTACTACTCAAGCAGCTACTGAAACTATAGCGGTTGCACTGCAAGATTATCTGGACTGCATTGCCAGTTTTAACGCTAAGGGCTTAAAAGTCTACCCCGGCTCGCCGTTTGTAGCGCACAGCTTGTTGCGTGCGGGCACGGTGGCGTCTACGCGTGACAAGCTCAAGCTGTTTGAGCTGCACGCCACTGACGCAACCGCCCTGCACGGCAACATTGCCCAGCTAGAAGCGGGCCGCATGGTCAGCGTAGAGCGCTCCGACGGCTTTGAGGCTTTGAGGGCACTGTTGCCGCCGCCCAACAAACGCGCTTTGGTGCTGATTGACCCCAGCTACGAGATGAAAAGCGACTACGGCCGCGTTTCGGCGTCGGTGCAAGACTCGATGAAGCGCTTTCCCACTGGCACCTATGCGGTGTGGTACCCGGTGATTCCGCGCGCTGAGTCGCACGACCTGCCGCGCCGCCTAAAGGTGCTGGCCCAGCAAGCTAAAAAGTCTTGGCTGCACGCAACCCTGAACATTGGCATGGGCGAAGAAGACGACGCCAAGGCCGCGCCAGAGATTGGGCCAGACGGCAGGCCGCTGCGCGCTAAGCGACCGGGATTACGCGAAAGCGGAATGTTTATCATCAACCCGCCGCACACTTTAAAAGCCTCGCTCAATGCAGCTTTGCCACAAGTGCTGGCCGAGCTGGGACGCGGGCGCGGCAAGGGCTTTGCGGTTGACGCTGGCGGCTAGGTTGCTCGCTAACAGTTAGCAGCACAGCACTGCTAACTTAGGCCGCTGCAGCTTGTGGGCTAATAAATAGTGTCTAGTGCCTATTTATTGATTACTTTAGTACTCATAATCTCTATGGGTCACCAATATGGACTATAGATAAATTGCGCAGAGACTCGCATAATCTAAAACTGTCTACTAAATCACATACACGGCATTTTTCTCATGGAAGTTCCATTACTACGCATCGGCTTGCTGGGCTTTGACAGCCAGCAGGCACAACGCACAAGCGTTCGCATTGCGTCGGTGGCGTCTAACCATGCGCGCTGGGAGACGGTGCCTTTTGAAGACGCAGATATGTGGCTAATCCACAGCCCCAGTGTCAGCGCCGCAGAGCAGCGCGGGCTGCGCATCAGCCAAGCGGGTGATGCAAGGTCGGCTTTGACCATCTACCCACATCAAACTAGCCGCCCAGTAGCATTTACACAGCCATTGCCACAAGCCATTGACGCAGTGCTGAGCATAGACCTAGAAGACATGTACCAATGCGTGTGGGACCTGAACACATTTGCAGCTGCGCTACCACGGCTGTGCGCCCACTTTGCGTTGGGTGAGCAAGTTGCCAGCCGCCAAAGTAACTTGGAACCCAGCACTTACCACTTAAGCTTTGAGGGTAAATTGATTGCTGTAGTTGACCTGGCCAACTGGCGCATCAGCGTGCAGCCCCAAGCTAAGCCTATCGAGCTGTCGCTGGCCTCGTGGCGGCACCGCCCGCAGG
>JANOSN010000898.1:0-1391 GCA_031415895.1 Polaromonas sp.
CCAGCGGCTACCTGCCCGAGCACACGTTAGAGGCCTACAAAAAAGCCATCGAGCAAGGTGCAGATTTTATTGAACCCGACCTGGTGGCCACCAAAGACGGCGAGCTGATTGCGCGCCACGAACCCAACATCACCAACACCACCGACGTGGCCACCAAGCCCGAATTTGCCAGCCGCAAAAACACCCGCAAGGTAGACGGCATTGAAGAAACCGGCTGGTTTGCCAGCGACTTTACCTTGGCCGAGATCAAAACCCTGCGTGCGTTGCAGTCAGCCAAAGAGCGCGACCAACGCTTTAACGGCCAATACGCCATACCCACCCTGCGCGAAATACTAGACTTGGCCAAAGCCGCCAGCACCGGTGGCCGCAGCGTGGGCGTGTACCCCGAGACCAAGCACCCCACCTACCACGACGACTTAAAACTAGGCCTAGATGACCGCCTGCTCAAAGTGCTGGCCGACTACGGCTACGACAGCAAAACATCGCCCGTCATCATTCAGTCGTTTGAAGTAGCCAACTTGAAGTATTTGCGCACTAAAACGCGGGTGCGTTTGGTGCAGTTGATTGACGGCGATGACGTAGCCCTAGACGGCGCAATGGTGTTAGCCCCACCGTCTGACAAACCCTACGATTTTGTCGTAGCCAAAGACCCACGCGACTACATAGCCATGTTGACCCCTGCAGGCTTGAAAGACATCAAAACCTACGCCGACGGCATCGGCCCGTGGAAGCCGTACATCGTGGCATCACAAGGTGCAGACATTAACAAAGACGGCAAGGCTGACGACGTAAATGGTGACGCAGTAGTGGATGAGCGTGACCGCACTTTAGGCAAGCCCAGTGACTTGGTGAAAAACGCGCACGCCGCAGGTTTGTTTGTACACGCTTTCACTTTCCGCAACGAGCCGCGCCGTTTAGCAGGCACTTACCGTGGTGACCCAAAAGCAGAGTACCAACTGTTTTATCAAATGGGTGTGGATGGCGTGTTCAGCGACTTTCCGGATACGGCAGTGGCTGCGCGCAAGTAAGTTTGCGCTATATCGATGAGTGATTAACCCAGTTTGCCCAATGCATCCTCTACCAGCTGCGTGGCAGTAATCAGGTCGGTAACCAGCCGCTCGTCTACATCTTGCATACCTTCGTACTCTCCAAGGTTGCGCGAATTGTGGCATTTGTCTAGCACGCGCCATACCTCTGGCCCTAAGCCCAAAGTATGCGGCAACACCTGAAACACAATATACCGATTGCTTGACCGATAGCCAGCACGTCGCAGCGCTGCCAGGCACAGGGCATGGGCCGCATAAATTATCAAGTTAGGGGTGGGGCATTTAAATTCTCATCGTTGCCTATCAGCCAGATTTTAGGCTGCTGCAACACACGGGTGACAAAAG
>JANOSN010000899.1:0-1552 GCA_031415895.1 Polaromonas sp.
AAGCTTTAACGACGAACATTTAAAAGCCCTAGGCCGTGTGCACAGCAGCGACCAAGCCCAAGCAGCTATTGCTGAGGCAGCTATCAATTTTGAAGCATTTAACCTTGACATCATGTACGCGCTGCCCGGTCAAACGCTAGCGCAGTGCGAGCAAGACATTCAAAAAGCTTTGAGTTTTAACCCGCCGCACATCAGCATTTACCACCTGACGATTGAGCCCAATACTTACTTTGCCAAGTTCCCGCCTGTGGTGCCCGAGGACGACACCGCGTACGACATGCTAGACAAAATTATTGAGCTCACCGCCCAGCACGGCATGGCGCGCTACGAGGTAAGCGCCTTTGCCAAGCAAGGCTTTCAGTGCTGGCACAACACCAACTACTGGCAGTTTGGTGACTACCTAGGCATAGGCGCAGGCGCACACAGCAAGCTGAGCTTTGCCCACCGCGTCGTACGCCAGGTGCGCGCCCGCGACCCGCAGCTGTACATGGACAAAGCGCTGGGCACTACAGCTGGCGCGGGGCTAGGCGGCACACTAACCACGTCGGGTGCCATCGTTGGCCCCGAGGGGGCTGTAGTGCAAGACACCGAGGTGCCACGCGCCGACTTGCCGTTTGAATACATGCTTAACGCCACACGACTGACGGGCGGCTTCAAAATACAAGATTTTTGCGACCGCACGGGCTTGGCCATCACCGCCATCCAAAAAGGCCTGATCCAAGCCGAAGAAAAAGGCCTGATTGAGCGCGACTTTGCCACAGTAAAGCCCACAGCACGCGGTATGGACTTTTTAAGCGACCTGCAAAGCCTGTTTTTGGCCGACACCTAAATCGCGCTAGGTAAATGCATCTGACAGGCGCATCTAAAAAACCGCGATCGTCTAGGTTAAAATACTACCAACAACTAAAAGGAAGCTTGGCAGAGCGGTTGAATGCAGCAGTCTTGAAAACTGCCGAGGTTTTACGACCTCCGTGAGTTCGAATCTCACAGCTTCCGCCAAAACAGCGTTTCACGCTGTCTCAAAATCCCCCTAAACCCGCTGTTTACCTAGCTATATCAATAGCTTAGACGCGCAGCTTGTCGCATGCGGTATCATTAACCCACCATAAAGTCGCATAGTTTATGGTGGGTAGGATGGTGGGTTAACCGGGGGCAACATGCCAAGACAAGCAAAAGAGCTAAAAGCCATTGAAGTACAGCGCCTTAGCGCGGTGGGTTTGCACGCGGTGGGCAAGGTATCAGGGCTGTATTTGCAGATAAACGGCCCCATGGCCAAAAGCTGGATTTATCGCGGGATGGTGGGTAGCAAGCGCCGCGAAGTCGGTTTAGGCTCTTATCCGGGCGTAACCCTTGCTATGGCGCATGTGAAGGCGCAGCACCAAAAAGACCAAAACAAAGCCGGGGTGGACACCATTGCGCAGCGCAAGACCGACAAAAGCAAATTGATAGTCGAGCAAAGTAGGGCGGTTACCTTTGCGCAGGCTGCGCGGCGCTTTATCGACGATGCAAGCCCTGAGTGGGAAAACGTTAAACACGCAGCCCAGTGGGAGAA
>JANOSN010000900.1:0-1021 GCA_031415895.1 Polaromonas sp.
ACCCGCAGCGGCAATGATGCCTGCATAAGGCCCGCCTTTGTCATAGCCCAGCATGCCATCGCCCAGCAGCAGGTGTAAATGGGCAATTTTGTAAGGGCGCAAGTTCTCGCGGGCTTTGTCGTGCAGGCCGCGCAGGCGCTCGATGCTGTACACCTCGCTGCACAGCTGGGCCAGCACGGCGGCTTGGTAGCCGCAGCCGGTACCGATCTCCAACACGCGGCCTGCGGACCGTGTTGGCTGTAGGTCGCGGCCTAAATGCCGTGTTTTCTGTAGATCGCTGCCTGCGCGCTGCGTGGTGGCAGACGATTGCAGCGCCTGGCCAAGGCGCAGCAGCTCGATCATCCGGGCCACTACGTTGGGCTTTGAAATAGTTTGCCCCAGGCCGATGGGTAAGCTGGTGTCTTCATAGGCTTGGCCTATCAGCGCAGTGTCTACAAAACGGTGGCGCTCTACCGTGCGCATGGCGTGTAGCAGGGCTGCGTCAGTAATGCCCTGCGCAGCCAGCTTGTCTACCATGCGCTGGCGCACTGCGCTGGACTCTAAGCCAATGCCGGTGCTTTGTGCTGCGGGGCTGTACAGGCTGGTTTTAGCTGCTACAACAGTGTTTTGGGAGCCTTTTTGCCCTGTAGTCCAAGTATTTATTGCTCGGGTAGCTATGTTTTTTGTAGCATGCAGCTTGGCAGGAAAGCTGGGGCGGGTCATAGCACGTGTGGCTGCATCAGTGCCAAACCTTGCTGCCAGTAGCCCAGGCGCGCGTGGTCGGTCAGGTCGACTTGCAGCGGCGTGATGCTGACGTGGCCTAGGCGGGTGGCTTCAAAATCAGTGCCAGCGCCTTCGTCTTTTACCGCGCCCGCAGCGCCTATCCAGTACATGGTTTCGCCGCGTGGGCTGGTTTGTTTAATCACCGGCTCTGCAGCGTGGCGGCGGCCCAGGCGGCACACTTTGGGTTGCAAAATGTCTTTCAATTCGCGGTTAGGAATGTTGATGTTCAGCAGCCACGGCTGCTGGCCGGGCTTGATTG
>JANOSN010000901.1:0-7345 GCA_031415895.1 Polaromonas sp.
GGCTGGAGAGTGGGTTTTGAAGCTGCAGACATGTAGCGTACTTTGGTGCCACTGGCGGTTTTGCAAGAGCTGGCAGTAGCTTGTATGTACTGACGCCCAGCTAAGGTCCACAAAAAGACGTGTCGCTTTACGGTAAGTTAAACATCATTTACTACAAATTTAATAGCTAAAGATGTAATGAATACTTGGACTACAAAGGTATTTAACCCCCAAAACAAGCTTCAAGGGTGTTTACAAGGCCTTTGCGCCAAAAGTATCACATGATTTCATGTTGCCGCTTTGCAAACCCGCGTTAAACCAAGCCATGCGTTGCTTGCTGCTGCCGTGGGTGAAGGTGTCAGGCTGTGCGTAGCCTTGGCTCTTTTTCTGCAGCGTGTCGTCACCGATGGCCGATGCTGCGTTCAGCGCTTCTTCAATATCGCCTTTGTCCAAGCCCAGCTTGGAGCCACGCGACCACACGCCTGCAAAGCAGTCTGCCTGCAGCTCAAGCCGCACGCTGAGCGCGTTTTGCTCTTTCTCGCTGATACGGCCGCGCATAGCATCAACCTTGCCGCTGATGCCCATCACATGCTGAATATGGTGCCCTACCTCATGCGCAATCACGTACGCCTGCGCAAAGTCGCCGGGCGCTCCCAGTTTAGTTTTCATGGTTTCGTAAAACGCCAGGTCAATGTAGACCTTTTGGTCGCCTGGACAATAAAACGGGCCCATGGCTGACTGGCCTGTGCCGCACGCTGTGGGCGTAGCGCCGCGAAACAGCACCAGCTTGGGTGCCGGGTACTTTGCGTTGCTTTGTGCAAACACTGCGCTCCACACGTCTTCGGTGTCAGCCAGTACTTTAGATACAAAGCTGGCCATGATGTCGTCTTTGGGCGGGCGCTGCGCTGGGCCTTGGCTAACCTGCTGGGTAGGCGCGCCACCGCCACCTAAAACGCCCAAAATCGTCATGGGGTTAATGCCCAAAAAGTACGATGCCACTAGGGCAATGACGATACCGCCAATACCTAAGCGTCCGCCGCCTAAGCCGCCAATGCGCTGGCCACCGCCGCCCATACCACCGCCTTGCCCACGGCGGTCTTCTACGTTATCGGATTCGCGTTTGCCTTCTACGTCCATGATGGGTCTCCAACGGTTAATCTAAAAATATCTATCCCGTAATGGTACACCCAGCTGGCTCTAAATAGCCACTTTGACCTACACTGTTTTGCACAGCACAGGGCACAGTTTTTTAGTCGTGCAGCAGGGCAAACACACGCATGGCGCTAATGCGTAATGGCTGCCCCGTGCTGGTGTGGCCCCACTCTAGCTGCTGGGCGGCGTAAGGCGCCTCGCGCAGCATGCGCAAGGTGTCAACGCTGTAGCCCTCTAGAGCCATCAGTTCTTTAAAGCGCGACAACACCGACAACGCGCTAGCAAAACCCAGCTCGGTAGCCTGCACACTAGCGGCTACGCCTAGGCGCGGTGTAAATGAATTGCGCGATTGCATTGAAACCATGAGATAAGCTCCTCTTAGGAAAGCTAAACACACGGTCTGCATGTTGTTTTGCACCCTGCAGACCCCTTGGAACATACAACGCATTGTGGTTCAATGTGGTTGATACATCTAGGTGCATCGGCTCAAAACAAATGCGCAAAATTCACGGAAACTCTTACTTTTCAAATCGCTTTTGAAGACTGCTACTACCCCTTCAGCCACTGCGCGCCGCTCATCGGTAAGCACGGCCCGTTCAGCGCCTGCAGCTGCCCAACGCGCAGCAAAGTTGCCATGCGTTTTAGTCACGGGCTTTGAAGCTTTTGGTGACGACCCTAGTGGCCAAGACCTCAATCCCAGCGCAATGGCTGCACAAGCCTTGCACAGCCTACAAATTAAAGGGTACACCGTTGTTGCTGCAGTGCTGCCCTGCGTATTTGACCGATCAGTTGTCGTGCTCAAAAAGCTCATCCAACAGCACCAACCGCGCATGGTGGTGTGCGTGGGCCAAGCCAGTGGCCGCGCAGGCATTAGCCTAGAGCGCATAGCCGTTAACTTAGACGATGCGCCACTGGCGGACAACGCAGGCAAGGTGCGCAGTGGCAGCCCAGTGGTAGCACGTGGGCCAGCAGCTTACTTCAGTACCCTGCCCCTTAACAACATGCTAACGGCACTGCAAGCTGCCAATGTTCCCTGCGAGCTGTCCAGCACCGCCGGGCATTTTGTCTGCAACCATGTGTTTTATGCGCTGATGCACAGCTTGGCAAAAAGCACACCGCGCAGTGCTGTACCCGCAGGTTTTATCCACGTACCCTACTTGCCCGATCAGGCGGCAGCCAGTGGCATAGCAGGCATGCCCAGCATGCCCTTAGACCAGATCACTCAAGGTTTGCAGATAGCGCTACAAGCGGCCTTACATGCATCTGCACGTACCTAGCGTTTTAATAATTACTATTAATTTCATAGCTGCTTAAGCAATAAATACTTGGACTACAAGCCTATTTGATTGGTAAAAATGATTTTAAACAGCCTGCAAACAGCCCAAGCCCTGCCCTATGCAAATTTAGCCGCTGAGATAGCCCAACTGCTGCAAGACCCCAGCGTGCACGTGCCTGCGCGCATGGTGCAGGCCTTGCCCGGCGGCGGTAGTTTGTTTGTCATGCCTGCGCACGACGCGCGCATTGCCATGACCAAGTTGATCACCTACACCCCGGCCAACGCGCTGCCTGCACATGCTGGGCGCGGGCTACCCACTATCATGGGCGATGTACTGGTGTTTGACAACGCCACAGGCCAACGACTCGCCCTGCTAGACGGGCCCACTGTCACCGCGCGGCGCACAGCGGCGGTGTCGCTGCTGGCCGCGCAAAAACTAGCTGCGCAACCAGCAGGCCCGTTGTTAATCATTGGCGCAGGGGTGCAAGGGCGCGCGCACTTAGAAGCTTTTGTCACCGGGCTGCACACGCCTGAGCAAACCCCTGAGCACATGCGACAGGCTCATGCGGACGCGCGCATCCGCGAGGTGCTGGTCTACTCACGCAGCACCAGCAGCGCACAGCAACTAGTGCAGCACGCCCAAGCATTGTTCGCGCAACACAAGCTACAAGGCACCGCCAGCGTAGTAACTGACCTAGCCCACGCCCTGCCGCGCTGCCCGCTGGTGGTGACCTGCACCAACGCCCAGGGCCATGTGCTGCACAACCCCGCGCTGCTGCACCCGCAGGTATTTGTCTGCGCCATCGGTGCATTTACGCCCAAAATGACAGAGCTATCGCCCACTGTGGTGCAACACCTTGCAGCGCATGGCCGCATCATCGTAGACACTGCAGATGCAGCCCACGAGGCAGGCGATTTAATTCAAGCAGGCATCGACGTCAGCGCCTGCGCCACACTGCAAAGCGCTGTGCAGCAACCGCCGTTGCAACGCGGCTTAACACTGTTTAAAAGCTGCGGTTGGGCTGGCTGGGACTTGGCTGCTGCGCGGTTGGCAATGCCAGCGGCACACTGATCAAACAGTTGCAGCAGCTAGCTTTGAACCCTGCACGGTAACGCGGTGCATCAGCCGCAAGTAGCCGGGGTAATCATTTAACGCTCGATGCCAAGTAGCGCGGTTGTCCCAAAAAGCTATCGAACCTGCCTGCCACTCAAAACGGCAGCAAAATTCCTCACTAGCGGCATGTTGGTACAAATACTGTAGCAAGCCAGCGCTCTCTTGTTCAGTCCAGCCGTCAAAACGTACGGTGAACGCAGCGTTCACATACAAGGTTTTTCGCCTAGTGCCCGGATGCGCAATGACTACGGGGTGCACTACATCTGCCTTCAGCGGTGCGTCATTGCCAATGCGCTGCCCTGTATCTTTCAGCTTGGCGTAACCACCTTGGCTGCCAAACACATGGCTTGCAGAATGCACGGCGTGCAAGCCCTGCAAGGTTTTTTTTAAACCTGCAGACAATGATTCATAGGCCAAGCCCATGTCTGCAAAAAGAGTGTCACCACCATGGGGCGGCAGCTCGCGCGCCAGCAGCATAGAGCCCATGGCCGGTGCAGCGTTATAGCTGTGGTCGGTGTGCCAGTCCCCGCCAATATTGGTGGTTTGGTCAACATCTTTTCGCACCTCAGCAATTTCAGGATAACCCGGCACCGCTTTAAAAAACGGATTAATCTCAATCGGTGCCCAACGCTGAGCAAAGGCAATATGTTGCTCAGGGCTTAAATGTTGATCTCTAAAAAATATCACCCCGTAACGCGCAAAGGCTTGGGCCATGGTGGCGAAATCATCGTTAGATAATGGCTTAGCCAAGTCAACACCAGTAATGACGGCGCCCAGTGTTGTCGTCAGGGGTGAGATTTTGATAGCACTATGGATCATCTAGATACCTGTGTTTCGCGGTTCACCAATAGTAGCCCATCAGCTACTACATCTGACTCATGTTTTCTAAGGTTTTTAATGGGCAACTTAAATGTGCGATATGCATCACATTTTGAAGTTAGCGGCGAACTAGCTTTCCATTCGCAGTTTGTTGGTCGCTTTGGTAAGTGCCTTCCCAGCGATCTCCATTGGCCCAGGTAAACACGCCGTCGCCATGTTTTTGGCCGGCCCTCCATTGCCCCTTGTAGCGGTCGCCTACTTTCCATACAAACTCACCTTGGCCATCGGGCTGACCATCAGCAAATTGGCCTTTGTAGTTGTCGCCATGTTGGTACTGCAACTGACCAGACCCGTGTGGTGCGCCGCCAAGCACATCGCCTTCGTATCGGTTGCCATTGGCATACTTTAAAACCCCTTTGCCCTGTGGTTGGTCTTGCAACCACGCGCCTTCAAAGCTTTGGCCATTGCGCCATAAATAAGTGCCCTGCCCTTGCGCCTTGCCTTTGACAAAGCTACCTCGGTATATGTCACCCGAGGCAAACTTCATCACGCCTTCACCTTCGGCCACTGCACTTTGTACGTTACCGGTGTATTCGTCGCCGTTTTTAAAAGTGAGGTTGCCTTTACCTGTGGCTTTGTCGTCTGCCCATTCACCGTTGTACTGCCCATCTTGCCAGCTGAATTTACCGGCGCCTTGCCGCTTGCCGTCGACCAAGGTGCCTTCAAAAACGTCCCCATTAGCCCAAGCTACTTTACCCTCACCTGACCACGTGCTTTTGCTAGCGTCGGCGGCAAACCGCCCTACAAACCGTGTGGTGCCCACCAAAAAGTCGCCTTGAGTCGCTGTCACGCGGGCAGCTTTGTCTGCGGTTAAGGGCGCAGGCACTATAGCTATTGCAGCTGCAGGGGCGGGCTTTGTAGCAGCGGGCGTGAGTGCTGCCAGAACAGTAGAAAGAATATTAGGCGAAGGCGACTTAGCAGGCGCTGTAGATACAGGTACAGGTAAAGGTGCAGTTGCAACAGTGGCTGCAGATGGCGTGGCAGGCGCAACGTTTGTTGCCGCAGCTTTACCAGCCGCTTGAATGCCCAGTAAACGCGACTGCGCCACTTGCGCAAACACGCCTTGAGGGTAACGGGTTAAATAAGTTTGCAACTCGCTAACAGAGCCACTGTTTTTCACAGTTTCCCATAAGCTAACTTCTAGCCGAACGCCGTCTGACGCATCTGGGCTAGCACTGCTTGCAGCTGCCGGCGCCAGCGCAGCCAGTGCCACAGGCTTGAAGTAAAACTGGCCCTCTAGCGCAGTGTTTTCCCACGGTGTTTGCTGGCCTTTACTGTCGCGGCGCACCAAGGTACGTACTTGTTTAAACACCTCCTCCACTGGCAGGCCAGGCTGGGATATCACTTGCGCCAAGTGCTGGGTGTACAAACCATTTTGCCCTGTGCCGTCAGACGCCACCGAGCCAGGCGATGTGGCGTAAGCCACCATCGAGCCAGAGGGTGCGCTCATCGTCGCCAAGCCCGAAGCAGAGGAGCGATTGCGCACGGCAAAGGGATTATTGCGGCAAGCGTCTAGTATCACTAAGTTCATGCGGTTGCCTGCCGACTGCATTTTTTCTAACACCAAGCTTGCATTTAGCGCATCCTCGGCCACCTCGTCTTCGTTGCGAATGTCTGAATCAATCGACACCAAATAATTTTCACCGCGCACCTGCACGCCATGGCCCGCAAAATAGAACAAGCCTACACCGCCACGCTGTTTTAATTTATCGCCAAAGTCCCGCACCAAGCGCCGCGTCTCGCGCAGGCTAGCGTTCTCCGCTTTGATCACCGTAAACCCAGACTGCTTGAGCACGGTTTCCATCAAACGCACATCATTGACCGGGTTAGACAGCGGCGCTGTTTTATAGCTGCCATTGCCAATAATCAAGGCCAAGCGCTGCTCGTTAACATCTTGAGCAAAGGCGGGTGCCCACAACGCAGCCAGTGCCAGTGAAAACACGCAAAGCAGCGCTTTAAAAATCAATTGCATGAAAAGTAGGTACTCAAAACGTCCACAGAAAATGTCTGCGAACCAGCAAATTGTTATTTTTAACCAAAAACTGCTTTTGTTTACATTTACACACCTAAATAGGCCGTAAATGTTGGGTTTGCGCACTATTTTGAAGCGCAATCAACTGATTCAAAGGTAGGTACGAGTTACGCTAAAACGCATTACAATTGCATCACATTTTGGAGAACAAACCTATGCGCACCGCCACCCTCCCCGCTGTACGAGTTAGCCCCGATACCCGCAGCTTGATTGAGTCTGTACTTAAAGAAGGTGAAACGCTGTCTACTTTTATCGAACAAACAGCCAAACAACAGGCTATGCAGCGCAAAGAGGATGATGCTTTTTATGCACGTGGTTTGGCAGCTGCCAGACGAGTTGATGCAGGGGGTAAAACCTATACGCACGAGCAAGTCATGAAAGAACTGCGCGACATGGCTGATAAAAAGAAGCGCATGTTATCGCCTGAACACACAGCCAAGTTGAAAGCTGCTTGATGCGTCTTTATCGCGTTGAATATGAGCATGCCGCGATTGTTGACCTCAAACGTCTCCATCAGTTTTTAATAGATGCTGCACCAGATTATGCAGATGCGGCTTTAGAGAGAATTGACGAGGCCATCAAAACTCTGGAGATAATTTCTCACAGTTGCCGCAAAGCCCAAACGCAAAGTGATCGCCATCTGCGAGAGCTGGTAATCAATCAAGGAAAATCAGGTTATCTGGCGCTTTTTGAAATCAGGCCTGATGATCGCATATTGATTTTGGCTGTGAGGCACCAGCGGGAAAGTGACTATCACTAATTGCAGCATGCGTAACAATAAGAATCAGCGAAAAATTAAATTTTGCGATTCTTCGAGTTACTTTAAATTCTTGTCCTCAATCCATCGGTCGAAATTAAGCTTTTGGTGATCGAAAAGCGCATCTTTGAATCTAGATTTG
Source organism: Polaromonas sp. (assembly GCA_031415895.1). GTDB lineage: Bacteria > Pseudomonadota > Gammaproteobacteria > Burkholderiales > Burkholderiaceae_C > JAAFIP01. The sequence continues at coordinate 7,332 of JANOSN010000901.1, forward strand.
TCAGAGTAGTATAG
>JANOSN010000902.1:0-3253 GCA_031415895.1 Polaromonas sp.
GTATTTACTGGCGAAATACGCTTGTAGTCCAAGTATTTATTGCTTACTTTGCTATTAAATTTGTAGTGAGTTGGTTGATTGCTTAGGTTTTTGAACTCCTCTGTGTCAATGCATGGTGTCCTTGTTTGAGCGTTTAACTCCCCTGCTGCAACGCAATTCTTCGTTGTTTACCTTGGACGGGCGGCGGGACATATCGCTGTAAAAACTTCCGCGAACATGCGCGCCAGGTAGTAGTCATCTGTAGGTGGTGGGCCGCACCTCGCTGCAGTTTTTGCATCGATACGCTCCCACCGCTTCACCCTGGTGACCATGGTAGTTAAGGCACGCGGGGCTGAGTTTGTAGCGGTCTCGAACAACGCTGCAATCTTCGCGCTTAACCTCAGCCAACTACGGCACAGCAGGCCGCGTTCTAGAACAACGAAACAAAGCTAGAAGCAAAGCACATGCCTAAAAACACACATTTACCAGAGAAATATGTCGATAGTCTAAGTATTCATTGCTCAAGCAGCTATGAAATAAATAGCACTCAGTGTTTGGCAAAACGGTGCGGGCACTTGTCCTTAGTGCAGTGCGCATACAAGCTCAGCGCATGGTCTGCAATCTCAAAGCCTTTGAGCTTGGCCACAGCGTGCTGGCGTTTTTCGATCTCAGCGTCGTAAAACTCTTCCACTCGCCCACAGTCCAAACACACCAAGTGGTCATGGTGCTGGCCCTCGTTGAGCTCATAAATCGCCTTGCCTTGCTCAAAATGGTTACGGCTCAAAATGCCCGCTTGCTCAAACTGCGTGAGCACGCGGTACACCGTGGCCAGGCCAATGTCGGCGCGTTCTAGCAACAAAATGCGAAACACATCCTCAGCCGTCATGTGGCGCTGGGCGCTGGTTTGAAAAATCTCCATGATCTTCAAGCGCGGCAAGGTGGCTTTGAGGCCAGTGTTTTTCAGGTCATCAATATTGGACATGGTGGTATCCCCGTGGGGTGCCGCTACAATGGATTGATCATAACCTTTACGCCGGGCGCTTGTGGCCGGGCCAGCTTAGCCATGCCAGTGCTTTTTACTTATTTTCAACGTGCCTTGCGCAGCCTAACCCCAGCGGTCGGGCCAGTGGCAATGTGCGTGGCTGCCAGCGCATTACTCAGTGCTTGTGGCACGTTCAACAACGCCAGCAACAGCGTGGCCTCCATCGTTACGCCTTACAAGGTTGAGGTGGTGCAAGGCAACTTTGTGTCTAAAGAACAGGTTGATGCCTTGCGCCCTGGCATGAGCCGCGCGCAGATACGCGAGATTTTGGGCTCACCCCTGGTCACCAGTGTGTTCCACGCTGACCGCTGGGACTATGTGTTTACCATTCGCCGCCAAGGCATTGAGGCACAAAGCCGCAAGCTGACGGTGTTTTTTAAAGGCGAAGATTTTGAAAAAGCCGAAGGCGACACCATGCCCTCAGAAGCGGAATTTGTTGCCACGCTAGATTCACGCCGTAATTTAGGCAAAGTTCCCAACTTAGAAGCCAGCCCAGAGCAGTTGAATAAACCATCGCCTGGCAATTCTGCCACCAACCCCTCAGCTAACCCTGCAGCCAGCACTGTGCCTGCAGCGCCCGTGAGCTATCCGCCGCTTGAGCCCGCGCGCTAGGGGTGAGCATGCAATACGCTATTTGTATCGCAGGCGCGGGTGGCCGTATGGGCCGTATGCTGATTGAAGCCATTCACACAGCGGATGATTGCCGTTTGGCTGGCGCGTTAGATGTACCCGACAGCCCAGGCATCGGTTTGGATGCTAGCGGCTTTTTAGGCCACGCTAGTGGCGTAACAATTACCAGCGACATTCGCCATGCCCTCAAAGGCTGCGACGTATTGATCGACTTTACCCGCCCCGAAGGCACCATGGCCCATGTGGCGCTGTGCCGCGAGATGGGCGTGAAGATGGTGATTGGCACCACAGGCTTTAGCGACGCGCAAAAAGCCACCATCGACGCAGCCACCCAAGACATTGCCATCATGATGGCGCCCAACATGAGCGTGGGTGTGAACGTCACGCTCAAGCTGCTGGAGATGGCTGCCAAAGCTATGTCTGAGGGCTACGACATTGAAGTGATTGAAGCGCACCACCGCCACAAGGTGGACGCACCCAGCGGCACCGCTTTAAAAATGGGCGAGGTCATGGCTACAGCAATGGGCCGTGATTTAAAGCAATGCGCGGTGTACTCGCGCGAAGGCCACACAGGTGAGCGCGACCCGTCTAGCATCGGCTTTGCCACAATCCGTGGTGGTGACATTGTGGGTGACCACACGGTGTTGTTTGCAGGGACCGGCGAGCGTATTGAGATCACCCACAAGTCATCTAGCCGCAGCACCTATGCGCAGGGCGGCTTGCGCGCAGTGCGGTTTTTAGCACAGCATAAGAGTGGTATGTTCGACATGTTTGACGTGCTCGGTTTGCGTTAACTTATTATTTAAATTATTCATCTATGAGTGCATTCCAATTTATTGCGCAGGGCGATGCGATCAGCAAATTTGTCGCCTTCTTGTTGCTAGCTATGTCAGTGGCCAGCTGGGTTGTGATTGTGTGGAAGGCGTGGGTGATCAAGCGTGCTGTGCCTGATGTCGCGCGTAGCATTGCCGCGTTTTGGCAAGCGCCTGATTTAGCGCAGGCACAGGCGACGGTGGCAGGTTTTGACCGCGAAGGCTTGGTGCTGCCTTTGATCACTGCCAGCCAAGTTAATGCCGCAGGCACCTTGGCCAGCGTGGGTGACAAAGCCCAGCAGCTTACCCGCGTGTTGCGCGATGCGCTGCATGCAGTGCTGCTCAAATTGCAATTTGGCCAAGTGTTATTGGCCACTGTAGGTTCTACTGCACCATTCGTAGGCTTGCTCGGCACCGTGTGGGGTATCTACCACGCGCTGATCGGTATCAGCGGTGCAGGACAACTCACCATCGATAAAGTGTCAGGCCCCGTGGGTGAGGCACTTATCATGACGGCTGCAGGCTTGGCGGTGGCTATCCCCGCAGTGTTGGCCTACAACTTGTTTGGTCGCTACGTCAGCCGTATTGAGGCTGACCTAGAAGGCTTTGCGCGCGACCTGCGCGAGCTGTTAGCGCAGCACGAGGTGAAATAAATGTCTTTTGGCAGACTGGAGCGCAGCAAGGGCAGCCAGCCCATGAGCGAGATCAACGTCACGCCGCTGGTCGACGTGATGATGGTGCTGCTGGTGATCTTCATCATCACCGCGCCGCTGCTGGCCAGCTCTATCAA
>JANOSN010000903.1:0-3766 GCA_031415895.1 Polaromonas sp.
GCCATTGAGCAAATCGTTCTCAAAAATATGTAGCGCCAATTTTGCGTAGTCTTGTGGCGTGCCCAAACGGCTAGGGAAGGGTACTGCGGCGGCTAGCGCGTCTTGCACGTCTTGCGCCATGCCAAACATCATCGGCGTGCCCATGATACCCGGTGCAATCGTCATGTTGCGAATGCCGTTGCGCGCCAAATCACGCGCAATGGGCAGCGTCATGCCCACAATGCCGCCTTTAGACGCGCTATAGGCCGCTTGGCCGATCTGCCCGTCATAGGCTGCAACCGATGCTGTGCTGATCAAGCAGCCGCGCTCCATGGTGGCCTCGGGCTCGTTTTTGCACATGGCCTCAGCCGCTAGGCGAATCATGTTGAAGCTGCCAATCAAATTGATAGTGACGGTCTTTTTAAACCCTTCAAAGTTATGCGCCCCGTTTTTGCCCACGGTTTTCTCGCCCGTGGCAATGCCTGCGCAGTTGACCAAGCCCATGAGTTTGCCCATGCTGACCGCTTTGGCCACCACGGCTTGGCCATCGGCCTCGCTAGTCACATCGCATTTCACAAACGCGCCACCAATCTCTTTGGCCACGGCTTCGCCTTTGTCGGCCTGCATATCGGCAATGACTACTTTGCCGCCTTTGGCTGCCAACATGCGTGCTGTGCCTTCGCCCAAGCCCGATGCGCCGCCGGTCACGATGAATACTTTGCCGTTGATGTCCATGAAAAATTCCTCAATTGGGTGATGTAAAAGGTTGACGTTTACGTTAACGTCAACTACTGCACAATTATCGCCCAGTTTTACGCTATTCAAGCCTAGCTGGGCACGGCTTGTGGCTTGGTGGGCTGCAGTGTTGCAGGCTAGGCATGCCAGATAATGCACGGATGCTTTATCAATTACAGTTTCAAAAAATTGCCGCCTTTAGTGCAGCGCTGCTACTAGCTGCCTGCACCACCACTGCACCTACGCCCACACCTTCCACGCCTCCAGTTGCCACGCCCAGCACTCCTCCTGTTGTAGTGGTGCCCAAGCGCCCGCCTAGGATTGGCCTGGCACTGGGCGGTGGCGCAGCTCGCGGGTTTGCGCATGTGGGCGTGATTGCCGCGCTAGAAGAGGCGGGCATCAAGCCTGACCTGGTGGTGGGCACCTCAGCAGGCAGCTTGGTAGCCGCCATTTACGCCACGGGCAAAACCGCAGCCCAGTTGCAGCAAACAGCGCTGGCCATGGAGGAGGCCGAGATCACCGACTGGACGCTGCCATTTTTTGGCCGTGGCATGCTGCGCGGCGAGGCACTGGCCCGCTACATCAACGTGCAGGTGAACAACAAGCTGATTGAAAGCATGGTGATACCGCTGGGCATTGTGGCTACTGATTTGCGCACGGGGCAGGGCGCGCTGTTCAGGCAAGGCGACACGGGCATGGCCGTGCGCGCGTCTAGCGCCGTGCCATCAGTGTTTAACCCGGTCAAAATTGGCGCGGCTGAATATGTAGATGGCGGCCTGGTGTCGCCCGTGCCTGTGCGCTATGCGCGTCAGATGGGCGCTGAGGTCATCATTGCAGTGGATATTTCGTCAGCGCCCGAGGGCAACGCAGCGGACAGCCAGCTGCAAATTTTGCTGCAAACCTTTGCCATCATGGGTAAAAGCATCAACAGCTATGAGCTAAAAGACGCCGAGCTGGTGGTACGCCCTGCACTGGTAGGCGTGAAAAGCGGTGACTTTACAGCCAAGCGCCGGGCCATGGATGCGGGCAAGCTGGCCATGCAGCAGGCCATGCCGCAGCTGCGGGCCTTGATAGAAGCCAAATCTAGGTAGCGCAGTCCTAGCGGACAAGCTTTAAAAAGTAGGTCCTCGGACTTTTTGTTGCTGCCATTTCAAGCAATAGTGCAGCGCGCCCAGCAAGGGTAGCTTTACCCAAGGCGCGGCAGTCGCTGTCTATATCGGCCAGCATCACGGCATAGTAAATCAACAAAAAATGAACAAAAAAAAGCCAAGTCTTGCGACTTGGCTTTGGAACTGAGTCCCTGCTACCGCGGCGGTAGCTGGAGGACCCGAGGAGACAACCTTTACATACAACCTATAACGCTATTGTCGCCAACAGGCTGACATATGAAGCAGAGGATGCACTCTAAAAATGCAGGAACTAAACCACGCATTTCAAGAGCAGTACGTTAATCGATCTTTGGCATCCTCACTTAGTTCACTTGTGCAGCGTTTCGAGCCGCTAATTTAAGTAACGAATTAACGCTTCTTGCTAGCAGCTTTAACGGTGCTGGCAGCTTGCGCAGACACGTTGTTAAAGTTTTGCTCAGCCATGTCGGTGGCTTGCTTGACAGCTTTTTGTACAGATTCAAAAGCGTTGTTAGCGGCAGCTACGGCGCTTTTCATGACTGCCACTGCGGTCTCAGAACCGGCAGGTGCGTTTTTAGAAGCGGTGTCTACTAGAGACATAAATTTCTTTTGGCCTTCAGCAGCTTGTGCTTCGAAAGCTGTGGTGAACTCGGCACCAGTGGAGGTGGCGATGTCATACAGATGGCGGCTGTAAGAAGCGGTCTTCTCGGCCAATGGCTGGAACAGGCCAGCTTGCAGAGCCAACAGCTCTTGTGCGTCTTTAACGCCATAGGCAGACTTGGTGGTGTCTGCAGCTTCAGCTATAGCAGCTTTTGAAGCTTGGATGTTCAGTTCAACTAGCTTTTCTACGCCAGCAAATGCCTTGTTGGTCAAGCCAAACAGGGTTTCAACGTTGGCTTTTTGTGCGGCCATGATTTGTTCTACGGTTAGCATAATGATCTCCAGTATTTAAAAAAGTTAAGTTTCCAGTTTTGCTACGCCGTGCTATTCATTGAATATGTTGCAGTGCAGCATGATATGAAGTATAGGGTAATCCCGCGCAATTGCAAGTGTATATATGTTGCAGTGCAGCAAAATAAGCCCTTTTAGGGCGCAACATCTAAAATACACCCCGTGAAAGCTTACTACGCCGACCTATTTGTACTGCCGCTGCCCGAGGGCCACCGCTTCCCTATGGCCAAATACCGCCTGCTGCGCGACTGGCTGGGCCAGCACTTGCCCAGCGTGCAGATGCTGGAAGCCGCGGCCGCCACTGACGGCCAGCTAGCCCTGTGCCACACGCCTGCCTACATACAAGGCATCGCCACAGGCAGCATTGACCCTATGCGCATGCGCGAGATTGGCTTTCCATGGAGCCTGCAAATGGCCGAGCGGGCACGCCGATCAGTGGGGGCCAGTGTTCAAGCGGCACGCGCCAGCTTGGGTCTACCTGCATCAGCAGACCAGCTGCATCTACAGCCCGAAGGCCTGGCCGCCAACCTAGCCGGTGGCACCCACCACAGCTATGCCGACAAAGGCGGCGGCTTTTGCGTGTTCAACGACTTTGCCGTTACCGCCCGCCTCATGCAAGCCGAGTGGGGCCGCCTGTACCCGCAGCGCCCGCAACACAACGACAGTGCCAAACCCCTGCAAGTGGCCATCATTGACCTGGACGTGCACCAAGGCAACGGCACAGCCAGCATTTTTGCGCATGACACCAGCGTCTTTACCTTGTCGATGCATGGCGAGAAGAATTTTCCTTTTCGTAAAGAGGCCAGCGACCTAGACATCAACTTACCCGACGGCTGCCAAGACGACGAGTACCTGCATGCGCTGGACCACGCCTTAGACGAGCTAGACCGCAGCTTCAAACCCGGCCTGGTGCTGTATTTGGCGGGAGCCGACCCACATGAGGGCGACAGGCTAGGGCGCTTAAAGCTCAGCTA
>JANOSN010000904.1:0-3460 GCA_031415895.1 Polaromonas sp.
ACGTGAATTTGATCGGGTTGGCCGGGCCTGCCGCGCTCGCGCACCATCACCACACTGCGCTCGCCAATTTGGGTGCGCTTGTAGTCGCCCGCCTTGGGGATTTCGCACTCTAGGCCCACGTAGCACCAATGGTCTTTATAAAACAGCTGCTCCATTTCGCGCGCATACAACTGCGCGTCCGTGTATATCCAGCCGGGCGCACGGCTGGTGGGCGCGTTGCCCCACTGGGGGGAGTTGTCTTGTGGGGCCAAATGGGTAGGTATAGTGGCGTTCATGCTGTGCAGTGTCGCCCAAGCACTGCAGTTTGCCAAGTAAATGGTATGAAGCTGTATTATTCACCACATGAATGACGACACATCGCTAATTGGCGGCATCATTGCACCATGAAAGTCGCCTCCAACGCTACGCTTGCCAGCCTGGACATGAACTTGCTGCGCGTGCTAGACACGCTGATGCAAGAGCGCAAGGTAGCGCCCACTGCCGTGCGCCTAGGCTTGTCGCAGCCTGCAGTCAGCAACGCGCTAGCGCGGCTGCGCCACGCGCTGGGCGACGAGTTGCTGACCCGCTCAGTCCAAGGTATGCAGCCCACAGCCTATGCGCTGGCTGTGCACGCCACGCTGGCGCCAGCGCTGGCAGCGATTGATGGCGTACTGAAAACCAAAGAAACATTTAACCCACTGACCAGTGTATGGAGCGCACAGCTTGCGATGACTGACATTGGCGAGATCGTGTTTTTGCCGCCGCTGCTAGATCACTTGCGCCGCGCTGCGCCGGGGCTGACCCTGTCGACTGTGCGTGATGCACCCCACGGCCTGAACGCTGCCATGGCTGAAGGTGCAGTGGACTTGGCACTGGGCTGGCTGCCTGATGTGCCCCAGGGCTTTTACCAGCGCCGCTTGTTTACGCAGCGCTATGTGTGCCTGATGCGCGCAGGCCACCCGCTGGCCAAAGGTAAGTTCACCATGGCAAAGTTCTTAAGCGCCGAGCACGTGGCCATCAACGCTGAAGGCACCGGCCATGCCAAGGCCAATACCAAGCTGCAAACCTTGGACAAAGTAGCCATAGCAAAGCGTAAAGTCACTGCACAGCGCAAGGTGGCAGTGCAGGTGCCCAGCTTTTTAAGCGTGCCGTATTTGCTGGCATCGTCAGACCTGATTGCCACGGTGCCAGAGCGCTTGGCGCTGGAGGCCTGCGGGCCGTTTGGCCTGACAGCGCTGGCACACCCAGTGGCTATGCCAGAGTTTCAAGTTAAATTGTTTTGGCATCGCCGCGTGCACCAAGACACGGCTAACCAGTGGCTGCGTGATTGGCTAGGGCAGGCCTTTTCAAAGTCACCTTTGTGACGCTTCCTTGCAGAACCCTGAACGCTTACGACTTGCATGACATTCTCAAGGGTAAACCCCGGGCGGTGGGATAGGGCGTGGTTTCTAAAATCCATCTTGACTAAAACAAGTCCTCAATGCTTGCCAATCCGCTTGCAGACGAGTTGTTCAACCGGGCCTCGTACCTGAGCCCATTCGGAGATACATCACATGGATCGTCGTTCCCTTATTAAAAACGCTGGCATTGCTGGCGTGTTGGCAGCCGGCGCTGCCCCAGCTGTGCATGCACAAGCTGCGGTGCGTTGGCGCTTGTCGTCGAGCTTTCCTAAAGCGCTCGACACCATTTACGGCGCTGCCGAAGTGTTTGCCAAGGCTGTTAAAGACATGTCTGGCGGCAAGTTTGAAATCTCCGTGCACGCTGCTGGTGAGATCACCCCACCGTTTGGCGTGGTAGATGCTGTGCAACAAGGTTCTGTAGAAATGGCCCACACGGCACCTTACTACTTCTTCGGCAAAAACGAAGCTTTTGCTTTGGGTTGCGCGATTCCGTTTGGCCTGAATAGCCGCCAAATGTCAGCTTGGATGCTGGAAGGCAACGGCATGAAGCTGATGCGCGAGTTCTACGCTAAGTACAACATCGTAAACTTTGTGGGAGGTAACACTGGCGCGCAAATGGGCGGTTGGTATCGTAAAGAAATCAAAACCGTAGCCGACATCAAAGGCTTGAAAATGCGTATCGGAGGCTTCGCTGGTAAAGTGTTTGAGCGTATCGGCGGTGTGCCACAAAACATTCCTGGCGGCGAGATTTACTCTGCTCTGGAAAAAGGCACTATCGACGCTGCCGAGTGGGTAGGCCCCTACGACGACCAGAAACTGGGCTTTAACAAAGTAGCCCCGTTTTACTACTACCCAGGCTGGTGGGAGGGCGGCCCAGAGCTGGACTTCTTCATCAACGACAAAGCTTTCAATGCCTTGTCTAATGAGAACAAAGCCATTGTTGAGGCCGCTGCTGCACTAGCCGCTAGCGACATGCAAGCCAAGTACGATGGCCGTAACCCAACCGCACTTAAGCAGTTGGTAGGCGCTGGTACCAAGCTGCGTCCGTTCTCTAACGATGTGTTGGCTGCTGCCTTTAAGGAATCGCAAGCCCTGTACAGCGAATTGAATGAGAAAAATCCTGAGTGGAAAAAAATCTTTGCTGACTACAGCAAGTTCCGCGCTGACTCTAACCTGTGGTTCCGCTTTACTGAAGCTAAGTTTGACAGCTTTATGCAAGCGCAAAAACTGTAATTTAGCTGCACTCAGCTGCACCGCCAAAGCCACCTTCGGGTGGCTTTTTTTTGCTTTGCATGATCTTTTTTTCAACTCAATAATGACCAGTGACGCAGTGAATTCGGCAATTTATTTTGTATTTCATATTAAGAAACATAAAAGCACTATTTGAAATATACTATTTTTGTGGAATAATAGAGAGTGTTACCTAAACACTATGGGCGCGCGGTATCCTGCGTGCTTGAGACAAACTTAGCAGCCCCACAGGAGACCCCGCATGTCTGCAGTTCCTAATAATATTTTTGGCTCATCGGCCAACGACACCGACACACAAGAAACCCGCGAATGGATGGACGCACTGTCAGCTGTGATCAGCGCTGAAGGCCCTGATCGCGCGCACTTCTTGTTAGAACAACTGCTAGAGCATGCACGCCAAAGCAGCATTGACATGCCGTTCTCAGCCACCACAGGCTATGTCAACACGCTAGAGCCTGCCGAAGAAAAGCACTGCCCCGGTAACTTAGAAATTGAAGAGCGCCTGCGCGCCTACATGCGCTGGAACGCGATGGCCATGGTGGTCAAGGCTAACCGTCACAACCCAGCCGATGGCGGCGATTTGGGGGGTCATATCGGCTCGTTCGCATCATTAGCCAGCATGTTTGGCGCAGGCTTTAACCATTTTTGGCATGCCGAAAATAACGAGCCTGGCAAAGAGCATGGCGGCGACTGCATTTACATCCAAGGCCACGTGTCGCCCGGTGTGTATGCGCGCGCGTACCTAGAAGGCCGATTAACTGAAGAGCAGCTTTTGCATTTTCGCCAAGAGGTGGACGGCAAAGGCTTGTCCAGCTACCCGCACCCTAAGC
>JANOSN010000905.1:0-1969 GCA_031415895.1 Polaromonas sp.
AAGCAAAAAGGCACCGGTCGCGCTCGTGCAGGTATGACATCTTCCCCGCTGTGGCGCGGAGGCGGTCGTATTTTTCCGAACATGCCTGACGAAAACTTCACGCAAAAAATCAACAAGAAGATGTACCGTGCCGGCATGGCCAGTATATTTTCTCAGTTGGCCCGCGAAGGCCGCATTTGTGTCGTGGACTCGATGAAAGTCGACAGCCCTAAGACCAAGGCGTTTGCTGCCAAGTTGAAAGCCATGAACCTACAATCCGTGATGGTGATCGCCGATGAGGTCGATGAAAATCTGTACCTCGCATCGCGCAACATCCCTAACGTGTTGGTGGTTGAGCCCCGCTATGCTGACCCCGTGTCACTAGTGCACTACAAGAAAGTTTTGGTCACCAAAGCTGCTGTAGAAAAACTCAAGGAGATGTTCGCATGAGCGCCTCTAAAGTAAATAATGTCGCAAAATTCGACGAAGGTCGCTTGATGCAAGTGTTGGTTGCGCCAATCGTGTCTGAAAAGGCAACGATGATCGCCGATGCCAGCAATGCTGTCACCTTCAAAGTACTGCAAGACGCAACCAAGCCTGAGATCAAAGCCGCTGTGGAATTGATGTTCAAAGTTCAGGTTAAGGGCGTGTCTACCGTCAACATCAAGGGCAAAACCAAGCGCTTTGGCAAATCCACAGGTCGTCGCGACAACCTGCGTAAAGCCTATGTGCGTTTGATGCCCGGTCAAGAACTGAACCTCTCTGGGGAGGCTGCGTAATCATGGCTGTCATTAAAATGAAACCGACCAGCCCCGGCCAACGTGCCGTGGTCAAGGTCACGCGAGATCACCTGTACAAGGGTGAGCCGTACGCTCCGTTGCTCGAGCCACAATTCCAAAAAGCTGGCCGCAACAACAACGGCCACATCACTACCCGCCACAAAGGCGGCGGTCATAAGCACCACTACCGCGTGGTCGACTTTGTGCGCAACAAAGACGGCATTCCTGCGAAAGTGGAGCGCATTGAGTACGATCCTAACCGCTCTGCTCACATTGCTTTGATCTGCTACGCCGATGGTTCACGTGCTTACATCATCGCCCCTCGTGGCGTTGAGCCAGGCGCTACCCTCATGAATGGTGCGGAAGCACCGATCCGTGCAGGTAACTGCTTGCCAGTGCGTAACATCCCAGTGGGTTCCACCATTCACTGCATCGAGCTGCGAGTGGGCAAGGGCGCGCAAATGGTGCGTTCAGCTGGTACGTCTGCAACTTTGCTAGCCCGCGAAGGCACATACGCTCAAGTGCGTATGCGCTCTGGCGAGGTTCGCAAAGTGCACATCGAGTGCCGCGCTACCATCGGTGAAGTTGCCAACGAAGAGCACAGCCTGCGCCAACTCGGCAAAGCCGGTGTCAAGCGTTGGATGGGTATTCGTCCTACCGTTCGCGGTGTGGCAATGAACCCAGTGGACCACCCACACGGCGGCGGCGAAGGCCGTACCGGCGAAGGTCGTCATGCAGTCGATCCATGGGGTAACCTGACTAAAGGCTACCGTACCCGTAACAACAAACGCACGCAAGTCATGATCGTCTCGCGTCGTAAGAAATAAAGGGGAACCACCATGACTCGTTCTCTGAAAAAAGGCCCCTTTGTTGACCATCACCTGATGGCCAAGGTTGACAAAGCGATTGCCACCAAAGACAAAAAGCCAGTGAAAACCTGGTCACGCCGCTCCATGATCTTGCCAGATTTTATCGGCCTGACCATTGCAGTGCACAACGGTAAGCAGCACATTCCCGTGTACGTGACTGACCAAATGGTTGGCCACAAGCTCGGTGAATTTGCCCTGACACGCACTTTTAAAGGCCACCCGGCCGATAAAAAAGTGGTGAAGAAGTAAGGAGCCGCACATGGAAACTAAAGCATCTCTGCGCGGTGTGCGCCTCTCGGTCGACAAAGGCCGTTTGGTAGCTGACCTGATTCGCGGCAAAAA
>JANOSN010000906.1:0-6905 GCA_031415895.1 Polaromonas sp.
ACGCTACCTGCACGTTTGCAGCGCGTAAGGCTTGCAAAATAGCTGCGTTCACGTCACCCCGAATATTTAGCTGTCCGTTGTCAGGGTCATTGATGGCATAGCACAGCGTAAACTCTAAACCGTCTGCTACAAAATTAGCCAAATGCGCACTAGGTGCCGGCTTGATAAGTACCCGTGAAAACTGCTGGGCTGCGTCGCACAGCAGCTGTTGTACCTGCTCTACGTTGCTGTCATAGCCCACAGTGATGTTGGTAGTTAAATTCACCACAGGATCGGCGGCGGTGAGGTTTTCTACACGCTCGGTGATCAGCTTGTCATTAGGCACTATCGCCTCGCGCCCATTGGCTGCACGGATCACGGTGTAGCGGGTTTTGATGTCAACTACCTTACCTTCAAACGTGTCTACTTTCACCGTATCGCCAATGCGCAAGCTGCGCTCTAGCAAGATGACAAAGCCGCTCACATAGTTGGCCGCCAGTTTTTGCAAACCCAGGCCCAAGCCCACACCAAACGCGCCGCCCAGCACCGACAGCGCCGTCAAATCCACACCAATAGTCGACAACGCAAACAGCAGGCCCACCACCAGCAGCAGCGCGCGGATGGCGTTGGCCGCTATCTTGCGCAGTGACAGGTCAGTGACTGCCTCGCGCAGCACCTTGGCCTCAATCGTGGCCGACACCCACAGGCTGATCACTAGCACCAAGCCCGCTGAAATAATGCCTTCAAAAATCGTCAGCAAATTCACCTTGGATTTGCCAAAGCTGAACTTCATTTGCTCTAGCTCGCCCGTCAGCACTGGCAGCGCCCCTAGCAGCCACAGCACCACGCCCAGCCATACCAGCCATGAGAAAAACCGCTCTAGCAGCTTGGCCATGGCAGAGTCTGGATAGGCCGCTGTCAGCACGCGCGCTATCAACCGTATAGCGGTTAGTGCAAGCAATATGGGCGCGGCCAGCCGTATGATGGCGTAGTCTGGATCGCTAAACCAAACCACTTTAGCCGTATAAACCAACACCAGCGCGATCAATGGAAACAACACACCGTCCAGCGTGCGGCGGCCAAACCAGACAGATTCTTTTAACTGCCCAGGCTTTAAAAAGCGTGGCCGCTGCCAATGCACCGCAGCGTAGGCCGCCAGCATGCAGACTAGCAATGCAGCAATTTCTACCCACACATCGGGACGCTGAAAATCTTTAAGTAAGGCGGTGATTTGGCTCATAAGCCCACATTGTGGCCTAGTTGCAATGATGACCCACCCTGCTTAACGCTTGCTGCGCTGTAAAAAAACGTAGCTGCTGGCTTACGCTGGCATCACGGCGCGCATGGGGCCAGCAGCCATTTCGATGTTGTTAGCCGTCAGCACTTTAAGCGCAGCCACATTCACCTGGCTGCGTATATTTTGCTGCCCGTTGTGCGGATCAGCTATCCAAAACGAGATTTGTAGCTCGATACCGTAAAACCCAAGTTCAGTCACGTTCACTGCGGCTACTGGTTCTTTCAGTACTCGCGGGTGCAGCACGACTACGTCCATCAGCATTTTTTGCACCACTTCAATATCGCAGTTGTAGGCCACAGTCAAATCACAAGCCAGACATATTTTGGGAGCGCTTTGCTCTAGGTTGTCTACGCGCGAGGTGGTTAGCTTTTCATTGGGTACGATGGCCTGCTGGCCAAACAGGTTTTGAATGAGCGTGTAACGGGTGTTGATGTCTTTGACTGTGCCCTCAAAATCATCAGCGCGAATATAGTCACCAATACGCACCGAGCGTTCAAACAAAATCACAAAACCGCTCACATAGTTAGCCGCCAAGCCCTGCAGCCCAAGGCCCAGACCAATGCCCAGCGCGCCGCCCATCACCGACAGTGCAGTCAGGTCAATGCCCACAGCATGCAGCGCAAACAGCACGCCCAGTAGCAACAGCAATGCACGGATGCCACCGGCCATGATTTTGCGCACCGACAAGTCATCTACCGCGCCGCGCAGCACGCGCCGCTCAATCAGCGCTGACACCCACAGGGTTACCAAAATTACCGCCCCGGCCGACAGCAAGCCTGCTAAGAGCTTGCGCAAGTTCAACTTACTGTCGTCGCTGATGGGGAATTCAATGGCCTCCCGCTCCACCAGCACTGGGGGCAGCAGCCCAGTGACCCATAGCACTACCGTGATCCACGCTAGCCACGAGAAAATGCGCTCGGTCATGCGGGCCATGATGGACAACGGGAAGCTCAGCGCAAAGGTACGCGCCAAAAAGCGGATAGCCACCAATGCCAGCAAAATAGGCACCGCCACCTTCAGCACTGACAGCGGCTGCCACTGGCCCACCACCCGGCTAGCAACGTAGGTAAACCCCAGTGCCAGCAGCGCAAACATCACACCGTTGACAGTGCGGCTACCCAGCCACACCGACTCGGCCATGCTGGCTGATGCGGCGACTGATTGCGCGGCAAGCCAGCGCCTGCGCACAAGGTAGGTGATGGTGAAGGCGAAATTCAAAGCTAATAGCAAAGCGCCCACCTCTTGCCAAATATCAGGCAAGCGCATATCGGCCAGCAGTACGTCTAGAGAGTTCATGGTGCTTTTAAGTTTTAGTATTTTTAAGCGTGGATAACAATGAACTCACACTTTACCAGCGCGGCACACGTTTTTCTACAAAAGCTTGCACGCCCTCTTGCGCAGCGGCGTCCATCATGTTGACTGCCATCGTCTGCCCAGCCAGTTGGTAAGCCGCCTCTAAGCCCAAGCCTTGCTGGCGCAGCACCAGGTCTTTGCCCATTTGCAGGGCGACTTTAGGTTTACTGAGGATGTGGGTAAGCAACATATCCACTTGCGCATCTAAAGCTTGCGGGCTGTCGTCTGCTGCCACGGCGTTGATCAAACCGTAATGCAACGCAGTGGCCGCGTCAATAAACTCACCCGTAATCAACATATGCATGGCGTGCTTGACTGGCACATTGCGCAGCAAAGGCACTGATGGCGTAGAACAAAACAAGCCGTAATTAATGCCGCTGGTGGCAAACCGTGCGCTGGGCGCCGCTACGGCCAAGTCACACTGCGCCACCAACTGGCAGCCCGCAGCGGTGGCCATGCCCTGCACGCGCGCAATCACTGGTACAGGCAGGCGCGCGATGCTCACCATCATCTTGGAGCATTGCGCAAACAGCGCTTGGTAAAACGCCAGCTGCGGCGTAGCAGCCATGTCTTTAAGGTTATGGCCTGGGCAAAACGCTTTGCCGTTAGCGGCTATCACCACGGCGCGGGCGGCGTTGTCAGCTTTCACAGTATCTAATGCGGCCTGTAGGGCGCTGATCATGTCGCCACCCAGCGCGTTGTAGTTGTCTGGCCGGTTTAAAGTGAGCGTGTAGACGCCGCGAGTGTCTTTTTGTACGTTTAACATGGTGTTTTGCATATCAAATCGGCCTGTAGTCCAAGTATTTATTGATTAATTAGCTATCAAATCTATAGTGAATGCGAATTAACGCCGCCGTGCCCAGTGCACGCCCTCTACCTGTGCCACTGCCGCTAAAACCTTGCCCAAACGGCCGGCATCTTGCACTTGTACTGTCACCGTCATCCACACAGTGCCATGTGTAGACTGTGATTGCACGCTTTGCACATGGGTTTTTTCTTTGTTAAAAACCTCAGCCACATCGCGCAGCAGGCCTGGTCGATCAGTGGCTTGCACTGTCACGTCCACCGCATAGCTGGGCAAGCCGCCGACCGCGGTGCTTTTGGGTTGCCCCCAGGCTACCTCTACAACACGGCCCGCATCTTTGACCAGCAGTTGGCGCAGGTTGGCACAGTCTGTACGGTGAATGCTCACCCCTTTGCCGCGCGTCACGTAGCCGCCTATGGCATCGGGTGGTGCGGGTTTGCAGCACTTGGCCAGCTGGGTGAGTAGTGAATCCACACCCACCACCAACACGCCGCCTTTACCAGATTGCGATTTAAACTTTTCTGCAACGCGTGCTTGCTTTTGCAGTAACTGCTCGTCTTCGTCCACCGCTTGTTCTGCAGGGCGAAATAACTGCTCGATGGTGCGCAGTGACAGCTCGTCTTTGCCCACCACTTCAAACAGATCATCGGCGGCTTTAAAGCCTAGTTGTGCGGCTAAGTCGTCTAACTTGAGCGCCGTTTTACCTTCGCGCTGCAGCAGCTTTTCAACTACATCGCGGCCTTTGGCAATCGTCTCGCTGATGGCGATGGCGTTAAACCATGCGCGTACTTTAGATTTGGCGCGTGGGCTGGCCAAGTAGCCTAGCTCGGTGTTGAGCCAATCACGCGATGGGCCGCCCTCTTTCACGGTAGACACTTCAACCGTTTGGCCATTTTTAAGCGCGGTGTTCAGTGGCACCAACGCGCTGTCCACCTTGGCACCACGGCAGCGGTGGCCTAGGTTGGTGTGCACTGCGTAGGCAAAGTCAATCGGTGTCGCGCCAACTGGTAAATCGACAATGGCAGCATCGGGCGTGAGCACGTAAATGCGGTCGTCCAATAACTGCGAGTTGGTGACGCTGCGGTTTAAATCGCCCTTCTCATCGCCCGTAGCTTCACCGGGTGCAGACACATCGCTTTGCCACGCTAGTAGCTGGCGCAATACGGCAATTTTTGCGTCATAGGTACCCGCAGCGCTCACGCCAGCATAGCCTTTGGTGCCAGCCTCTTTGTAGGCCCAGTGTGCGGCCACACCAGTCTCGGCATGGTCGTGCATGGCTTGGGTGCGAATTTGGATTTCTACTGGTGAATCAACCGCTGATTGAAGTTGACCTGCAGCACCCGCTAGCACCACGGTGTGTAGGCTTTGGTAGCCATTGGCTTTGGGTTTGGCCACATAGTCGTCAAACTCGCCCGACATCGGCGTAAATTGCTCGTGCACCAATGACAGTGCGGCGTAGCAGTCGGCCACACTGGGCACAATCACGCGCATGGCGCGCACGTCTAGCACTTGGTCAAAGCCTAGGTTTTTACCGCGCATTTTTTTCACAATGCTGTAGATGTGCTTAGGCCGCGCTTGCACATGGGCTTGCACGCCTGCGGCTTGCAAGTCACGCTCTAGGTGAGCACGCAGTTGTGCCATGGAAGTTTCGCGCTCAGCGCGTTTGGCATCTAACTGCTTGGCAATGGTTTTGTACGTGTCGGGCTCTAAAAAGCGAAACGCCAGGTCTTCCATCTCCCATTTGATTTGCCAAATACCTAAGCGGTTGGCCAGCGGCGCAAACACCTGCAGCGACTCTGCTGCCACCGCACGCGGCACAGGCAGCTTAGTGGCGGCGTAGTGGCGCAGGGTTTGCAGGCGCGAGGCTAAACGCAGCATGACCACGCGCAGGTCGCGGCTAAAGGCCAGCAGCATTTTGCGGATGTTTTCAGTTTGGCTGGCCCCACCGGGGCTGATGGAGCTTGCGCCGGGGCTAACGTGTGCACCGCCTGCCGCTGCCCGCGACAAGCGCTGTACCTTAACGAGCTTGGTGGTCTCCACAGCCAGCGTGGCGTAGCTGACTCCAAAGGCTTTTTCAATCACCTCTTGTGGCCGGTTCAAATGGTCGCAGGCGTACACCAAGTAGCTTGCAGCTTGCATGGCCTCAGACCCACCAATGCTGCGCAAAATAGCGGCTACTGCGTCGGCATGGGCCAACGTGTTTTCGCCAGTGTCTAATGTTTCGTGGGCAATCAAGGGCTCGGCAAACGCACGCGTGCGCTGCAGCGCGTGGTCTAGCGCACGCGCCTCTGGCGAGAAACCTGCTGCAGCTACTTCAAGCGCAGGCGCGACTGCGCTGGCTTGCCCAGAGGTTTCAGCAGTGGATACAACACTCGATTTCACACGCCACTTTCACAAATAAATTTTCAGGATTGAATAATTTACGCAAATAAAAATTGCTCAACAGCCGCCACTTGGTCTGCCGCCATCAGCGTAGGCGCATGCCCCACGCCAGCAAACTCCACCAGCTTAGCCTTGGGGCCGCGTGCTTGCATAGCCTGCGCTGTGGCAGGGCTGATCAGGTCAGACTCTGCACCGCGAATCAGCAAGGTGTCGCAGGTAATAGCGTCATACAGCTGCCACAGCATGGCCTCGCCCTGCGCGGCCAGCTCAGGCGTGGTGGCTTTGACGGGGATGGCAATCGCAGGGTCGTAGTGCAGTTTAAATTTGCCGCCGCTACCGCCTGTGACCGGGCGCAGCATGGGCAAAGACAACGTCAGCCATTGCTGCGCTGTGTGTGGGCCAAAGCTTTTTGATAATTGCCACATCGCATCAGCCCCGGCTTGCTCTGACTCAAACCGTGGGTCAGCGCCAATGTAGCTGCTGATGCGCTGTAATGCCGCCCATTGCACCACCGGGCCTACATCGTTGAGCACCAGTTTACGCAGGCCAGCGCCAGGCTGCGGCGCTACTGCAATACCGATCAAGCCGCCCATGCTGGTGCCCACCCAGTCGATGGTTTTGACTGAGCCGCTGGCGCGCAGCGTGGCCAGCAGCGCGCCCATATCAGCCGCGTAACTGGGCACTTGGTAGCCACGCGGGTCTTTTAGCCAGTCGCTGTGGCCACGACCGGCTATGTCTACACTGACCACGCGGCAGCGCTGGCCGTCTGGCCCAATCAGCGCGCGAGCCAGCGTGTCGAAGTCGCGTCCTTGGCGCGATATGCCGTGCACACACAGCACCACATGCGGGTGCGCTGGGTTGCCCCAGTCGTGGTAGGCCATGCGGTGGCCCCCTGTAGCATCGGGGCATTGGACAAATTGCAGTGCGGGCTCTATTGGCATATCAATCTCTTCAAAATGGCTGATGACAACCATGGATAATTAGCAACCATGTTAAACGCAACTTGCTAGGAATTGATCATGCTCACAGGAAAAACTGCACTCGTCACAGGCTCAACCAGTGGTATTGGCCTGGGTATAGCTAAACAGC
>JANOSN010000907.1:0-1308 GCA_031415895.1 Polaromonas sp.
AATGCCAGCCCAGCCCGTTACCTGACTGGCCGCGCTACTGCTGCAGGCAGTGTGCGCAAAGAACTGGTCACGCTAGCTCTAGTTAAGTTAGCCACCAGCGACCCCGACCAAGCCGCCACTTTGTTAGACAGCAAATGGTCGCCATCCCTCAGCGCCGAAGAGCGCAGCTGGGCCTGGGGCGTGATTGGTAAACAGGCGGCCCTGAAGTTGTCTGATCAGGCTAACAATTATTACGCCAACGCCAAAAACGAACATTTAAACGACGACCTGCTGGGCTGGAAAGTGCGCGCTGCACTGCGCGCCACCGAGGCCTCCAAAGGCTGGCCCGTCATCTTGGCAGCTGTCAATGAAATGACCGACGAGGGCCGCAAAGACCCGACGTTTACTTACTGGAAAGCGCGTGCCCTGAAAGGTATGGTGGCAGGCAAAGCCACCACAGTGATGAGCAACGCCAGCGGCACACCCACCGCTGTGTTGCGCCCTGAGCTCGCCGAAGCACAGCAATTGCTAGAGGGCATTGCATCGCCACGCGGCTTTTATGAAATGCTGGCCACCGAAGAGCTGGGCCAACGCATCACCGCGCCTGCGCGCCCTGCGCCAGTCACTGCCAGTGAGAAAGAAACCGCACGCCTGAGCGCGGGCTTAAACCGCGCTTTGTACGCCATTGCCATTGGCCTGCGTAGCGTGGGCGTGCGCGAGTGGAACTACACCACCAACCTGCTCACCAAAGGCGGCATGGCTGAGCGCGACCTACTAGCCGCTGCCGACTTTGCCTGCTCCGCCCAAGTCTGGGACCGCTGCATCAACACCAGCGAGCGCACCAAAGAGGGCATGGACACTGACCAGCGCTTTCCCATGCCGTTCAAAGACGCCGTCGTGCGCCGCAGCAAAGACATTGGCCAAGACCCAGCGTATGTGTACGGCCTGATCCGCCAAGAAAGCCGTTTCATCATGGACGCCCGCTCTGTGGTGGGCGCATCAGGCCTGATGCAAGTCATGCCCGCTACCGCGCGCTGGACGGCTAAGAAAATTGGCTTAGAAGGTTTTACCGCTGACCAAATCAATAACCGTGACACCAACATCACTATTGGCACGGCGTATCTCAAGCTGGCGTTAGACGATTTTGCAGGCTCCATGCCACTGGCCGCCGCCGCCTACAACGCAGGCCCCAACCGCCCACGGGCGTGGCGCAATGGCCCGTTGATGGAAGCTGCAGCTTGGGCCGAGAACGTGCCGTTTGCAGAGACGCGTGATTATGTGAAAAAGGTGCTGAGTAACACCACCATGTATGCCGCGATATTGACGGGG
>JANOSN010000908.1:0-1189 GCA_031415895.1 Polaromonas sp.
CTGCGGCAGCGGCACCATAGCGATTGAAGCTGCGCAAATGGCACTGAACATTGCGCCGGGCCTGCAGCGCCCGTTTGCGTTTGAGCGCTATTTGCCGTTTCAAAAACATGTTTGGGAGCCTATCCATGAACAAGCCGCTGACGCTGCCACGGCAGGCCCTGCGAACGACAAAGAGATCACCATCTTTGGCAGTGATGTAGCCCACCGCATGGTGGACTTTGCGCAGCGCAACGCTGAGCGCGCTGGCGTAGCCCATGCGGTGCAGCTGCGCGGTGGCGATGCACTGCAACGCATGCCGCCGTGCGGCACAGAGCGCAAACCGGTGATGATGATTAACCCGCCGTACGGTGAACGTATTGACGTGGCCGGTATTGCAGGCAGGCCGCGCGATGCGGATCGCTATGCGCCCGTGAATGTGCCCGCCGGTGTACCCAGCAGTGCACACGCTAGTGCGCCGCAGTCAGTGGACTCGGATGACTTTTTTGTGCAACTCGCCACCCACTGGAAAACCCATTTCGATGGCTGGACCGCTTGGATATTGGCACCCGACATGAAGCTGCCAGGCCGCATGCGCTTGAAAGAGTCACGCCGCGTGCCCATGTGGAACGGCCCCATCGAATGCCGCTTGTTCAGGTTTGATGTACAAGGCCGCAGACCACCCACTGCCAAAGATAAACCACCCAGTGCTGTGTACGCAGCCTCTGCTCAGGACGGCACGCAGTGACAGTAGGCGGTGCAGCGTTGGTGGTGATCGACACCAACATCGTGTTAGACCTGTTCATCTTCAACGACCCGCGCTGCGCTGCGCTAAAGCTGGCGTTACAAAACCAGCAACTGCGCTGGATCAGCACGCAGGTCATGCGCGACGAGCTAGAGCGCGTGCTAGCCTACACCCAACTGCAGCCGCGCATGGCGTTTTACGCAGTGACCGCAGCGCAAGTCTTAGCGCAGTTTGATGCGCTTGTTCACATCAGTGCAACAGCGCCGCGTGCGGTGTATGTGTGCAAAGACGAAGATGATCAAAAATTTATTGACCTCGCTACTGCGCACAGCGCGGTGCTGCTGAGCAAAGACAAAGCGGTGCTGAGTATGCGCAAACGGTTAGTTAGATTGGGTGTTGCGGTCAGTAGCCAATGGATGGGTGAATCGCTCACTGCTGCACATAGCTAGCTTTTACTATGAAATTCAT
>JANOSN010000909.1:0-1100 GCA_031415895.1 Polaromonas sp.
CAGCAGCCCGCAGGCACGTATGCGCGCCAAATTTTGGACCGTTTGCTGGTCGACTTATCGTGGGCATCATCGCGCCTAGAAGGCAACACCTACACCCAGCTTGACACGCAAAATTTGGTTGAGTTTGGCCAAGCCGCCGCAGGCAAAGACGCGATAGAAACGCAAATGGTGCTCAACCACAAAGCCGCCATTGAAATGCTGATCGACAACGCAGACGACATAGGTTTTAACCGCTTCACCATCCTTAACCTGCACGCCGTGCTGTCAGATAACTTGATAGCCGACCCGCTGGCCAGCGGGCGGCTGCGCAGGCGCGAAGTGCGCATCAGTGGCACCAGCTATATCCCGCTGGCTGTGCCCCAGCAGCTGCAAGATGGTTTTGATGCTGTGCTAGCCAAGGCCGCGCAAATACAAGACCCGTTTGAACAAGCCTTCTTCGCCATGGTGCACCTGCCGTATCTGCAAGCTTTTGAAGACGTTAATAAACGCGTCTCGCGCCTGGCAGCCAACATACCGCTGCTGCAACACAATCTGTGCCCGCTGTCGTTTGTGGATGTGCCCACCCAGGCCTATATCGAAGGCCTGTTAGGCGTGTACGAACTACAGCGCACCGAGCTGCTGCGCGATGTATTTATCTGGGCCTATGAGCGTTCATGCCAAAGGTATTTGGCCATTCGCCAAACCTTGGGCGAGCCTGATGCCTTTCGCCTGCAATACCGTGACGCAATTGTGCACACCGTGCAAGGCATTGTGCGCGATAACCTGCGCGGCACGCAAGAGGAGATAACTCAGATAGCCTCTAGTCTAGTTAGCCCGACTGCGATGCAATCACTGGTCGAATCGGTGACGGTGGATTTGGCGCATTTGTATGAAGGCAATGTGGCGCGGTATCGGTTGAAGTTGTCTGAGCTAAATCAATGGGACTATGGGCAGTAGTGATTCACCTAGGTCTAAATGCCGTGAACCCAATCGTTTACAAATTAAGATATATGATGTGTTTGTAGAATATTTTCTATAAACTTAGTGAATAGGGTATGCGTTAAAGACGAAAATATTCTATGTTGTGCATTTGCATTTTTTCTTAGTCTTTGTTATACAAA
>JANOSN010000910.1:0-9226 GCA_031415895.1 Polaromonas sp.
TCCTGAATTTTGATCTGACCCCGGTTGCTTGTGTAAATTTCCGCCGTGTCGAGCACTGCAGAAGCTTGCCCGAAGGCCCGGGGTTCTGGTGGCGATAGCCCTACGGCGCAGCAGGTCGCGTACTAAAGCAACGAAACAAAGCGAAAATTAAAAAAGCACCCAAACAGCACGATTTACCAATAGAAAGTGCCGATAGTCCAAGTATTCATTGCTCAGAGAGCTACGAATTTGATAGTAAAAGAGCTCTAGCAACCTGTAGAACTAGGTGGCGCAGGTGGTGCCGTACTGCGGGTGAGCACTGTTAGCGTAATCAGCTCATTACCCGCTGCGTCCACCACACTGACAGTGGCAGTGCTACCGCCGTTTGATATTCGCAGCACGGCAGTGGCGTCCTGCGGTGTAGGCACAGGTGTGTTCGGGCTCTGGACTTGGCTTGTAAATTGCCCATTCACAATAATATTGCCATCTCTGTCAATTGTCCACTGGCCTTGGTAGCTGAAGATGCCGCAGCCTTGGCTGATGACAATGCTGCTTGTTTGCACTACAGCAGTCACTGTCTCTGAACCTGTTGCCGCGCCGATGTAGGTGACGCTGGCTCCAAAGGTATCCAGTGGCGATACGGTACCCGTGGTGGTCCCAGTGGTGACGGTTATGGTGGGCACAGGCACTGTATCTGTGGGTGATAGAGGTATTGTCTGAGTGACTGTGGGCGAACCTGTTGTGGGAGTAGCTGTAGGAGGGTTAGTCGCTGTGCCTGGCAGCTCAGGGCCGTTGCTGTTGATCGGGCCTGTGCCCGTGCCACCAGTGCCTGGGCTGCAGCCTGTGGCCAGCAAGGCGCACAGCAGCGCTGCGGCAAGTATGGCTAGAGTGGGGCGAAGACGTAGGTTCATGGTGCAGATGTTTTATCGGCCGCAGAGTCAGTCGATTTGGTGGATTTTATGGGGCTTTTTTGGGTGCGCGCTGTCTTTGTTGCAGGTGCGTCTTTTGCGGCTTCATCTACTACTGGGCTGGCGTAAAAATAGCTACCAAAGCGTATGCGGTGCGTGCGCTGGTCGGGCAGGGCCCGTGCTTGGTCATGGTCATAACGCTGTGAAGCCGCTTGCATGACGGTTTTAAATGCAGCGCGCCATGCCTTGGCCGACACGGCGTGCAGGTGTTGTGCAGATTGCTCGGTGATTTGGTCGACAAAAATCGCTTGCTCTAAAAAATTACTGCCATCCATATTGCTGCTAGCCGCTGCAATATGGTCGCGCACATTGTCGCCCAGCAGCGTGGCCATGGCCTCAAAGCCTTGGCGGGGCACGAGGCCTGGGTCTAGCAATTGCAGCCCTTCAGGCGTGTCTTGGGCAATACCTAAACTGATCAGCTCATCCAGCACGGCGCGTGGCCGTATGTCGCTGCTGATACTGGCTACTAGGCCGTCGAAGCCACCATGCGGTTCGGTGCGCTGCAAGGGACGCGGGTTACCTTGGGCGTACAGATAGTTGTCGTGCGTAAGCCAGCGCGCCACCACCTGTGTGGCCATGTTCATGGGGGCGTTAGCAGCCAGTCGTGGCGCGTCATTTGGGCGCGACAGCGTACGCACATCGCGCCGGTGCACGCCCGACAACAGGCTCACAGCGCTGTCGGTTTGGCTGCGACCTTGTTGTTGTAGCTCGTCTTGTGCAGCTTCTAAAAACACCTGCTTGAGTGCAGCGGCAAAGCTGGGATAAGCCACGCCGTGGCGCAGCATCAGGCGCACCAGCGGTTTGAGCAGGTGCAATGCAGCAGCTAGAACGATGGACGAGCGGGTGGACATGCAGGCAGCAAAAGATAGGGATTGAATTTAATTTAAATAGTTGACGGAATCCATTTTGTGGAATATTATCCCACGAAAATAGATTTTCGTCAATAGCTTTATACCCATCACAGTCGCCAATTTCAGGAGTGTTTATGCAGCCACACGAACAACACATAGCCGAGCACATAAGCCAGCACACCACCAAACGTTTCGTATCAATGTTTGCAACGCTTGTGTATTGCTTAGGGCTTGCCGCATGCGGCGGTGGCGGTGGGGCAACTAGCCCCGTCGTCGTGAACCCAGGACCAGTGGTGGAGCCTGACCCTGCCACTACATCCCCCGTGTTAGCCGCATCGGGTGCGGGTGATTTGCTCAGCTATGTCAAAGAAAAAATCCTGCAAGGAGCTAGTAACCCCAGCGCTGTCAACGATTTATCAGGTGGCCCAGTGACAACAGCGTCACCTATGGCGTCCCCAGCACCTGCTGCCAATGCATCCACCACGGGTGGCACTAGCAGCCCAGCAGCATTTGCCGGTACCAGGCTGCAAGAGCAGGGTGTGGATGAAGATGATTTGGTCAAGACGGACGGCACCATGCTGTACGCATTGGTTGCTTCGCGCAGCACCTACAGTGGCAATATTGTGACTACGACCCCAGCGCAGTTGCTAGCCCAGCGCCGCCTGGTCGACGGTCAGTTGCAAGCAGCAAGTAGTATTACTTTAAGTTCGCAAACCGACACGCAGGTCATGCGCTCAGGAATCTACTTGGCCAGCGGTGCGCAACGCATTGCAGTATTAGGGCAGTCCAATAAAACCAGCAGCTTGCCCATGCCACAGCCATTGCCTGTAACCGGAGGGGCCGCGCCTGCTAATGTTGCGCCAGTAGACCCATCAGTAGTGCCATCAGCCGCCCCACCAATAGCTACAAGTTTGCCCTACTATAACTATTACTTGCCACAAGTTAGTTTGGAAGTTGTGAACCTTAGCACCACGACTGTCCTGACAGCAGGCCAACGCATAGTGATCGATGGCCAATTGGTCGGTAGCCGGATGATAGGCACTCAGCTGTATGTGGTCAGCACGTGGTCACCTAATTTGTCGCGCTACTACGGCAGCAACAACACTGCCACAGCCAGCCTGACCACTGCCGACATTTTGCCCACCGTGCAGATTGATAGCGCAACGCCACAGCCTTTGCTACAAGACACTGACTGTTATGTGCAGGCCGCCAATAAGTCGCGTGCAGTGCAAATCACCACTATCACTGCGTTTGATTTAGCGTCACCCAGCTTGCAGCGCACCAGCCGTTGCTTTGTAGGTGGCAGTGACGGGTTATATATGTCGCCAGAGAATGTTTACATCACCAGCTCGCGCTATTACACCTATGCCAGCAATGCAGCCGCCACGCAATTTACCAGCGGCAGCAAAACCGATGTACATAAATTTGAACTCAAAGGTCAGCAAATTAATTACAAAGGCTCAGGCGAGGTGCCGGGGCACTTGGGTTGGGATAAAGACAAGCTGCCCTACCGCATGAGCGAATACCAAGGCGACTTGCGGGTATTGAGCTTTACCGGGCAAACCGGCTGGACGTTCAGCCTAGCCTCGGTCAATGGCGTGCCAGCAACCAGTGTGCTGACTAACGCCCCAGCATCTCCTGCCACGCTCACCATTTTGCGCCAAGGCAATAATAGTACTTTGCAAGCGGTGGGCAGCTTGCCCAATAGCCAGCGCCCGGCAGCATTGGGCAAACCTGGCGAGCAAGTCTATGCTGTGCAGTTTGTAGGCGCGCGCGCTTACGTGGTCACCTTCCGCCGCACTGACCCGCTGTATGTTTTGGATATCAGCAACCCAGTTGATCCTAAGACCTTGGGCGAACTGGAGATGCCAGGTTTTTCAGACTACCTTGTGCCCATGGGCGACAAGCTGTTGTTAGGTGTGGGCAAAGATGCCAGTAGCGATGGCCGCATCGGCGGTGTGAAAGTAGCACTGATGAATGTAGCTGACCCTGCGCAGCCCAGCGTAGTTAACTCTATTGTGATTGGCAAAGCAGGCAGCACATCTGGTGTAGATGCTAGTAGCCACGGCTTGAATGTGTTTCAGCAAGGCAATGTATTTCGCATCACATTGCCTGTGCGTGTGCACGAAACATCCGCTGGCAACACAAGCTTTTTTAGCCCAACATCTCAAGGCCTGTACCGTTTTGAAGTGGACACCACCGCTAGCACCTTGGTAAGCAAACCCAGCATCACGGCCACTACTTACAGTGGCAGCGATCCGTACGCCACCATCTACGGCAAATACGCGCTCGACCAAGACCGTGCAGTGCAGATCGATGCGAATGTGTACTACTTTACGGGCGGGCAATTCATGTCGGCCATTTGGTAAAAACCAGCGTACGACTATGCAAAGTACGGTTTTAATATTAGGCGCAAACGGAAGTTTAGGTGCTGCACTTGTGAGCGCTTTTGCCAGCGCAGGCTGGCGAGTGATAGCGCAAACGCGGCCACCAATTGCAGCACCAAACGGCAAGCAGCACGCCAACGTGCGGTGGCTGCACGCTGACATGGCCGACGCTACCAACATCTCAGCATTTACCCAGCTTGGCCCAGTGCAGGTCGTGGTGCATGCCGTCAACCCCGCTTACACGCGCTGGGCAACTGAGGCCAAACCATTGCTACAAACGGCTATCAACATCAGTCTGCACTACAGCGCCACGCTGATGTTCCCTGGCAATGTGTATAACTTTGGTGCCGGGATGCCGTACTTGCTCAAAGAAAACACCTTGCAGCAACCTACTTCGCTCAAAGGCGGTATCCGCATGGACATGGAGCAGCAGCTCGAGCAAGCTGCTAAAACGCACCGACTGCGCAGCGTCATCATTCGCGCCGGTGACTATTTTGGCGGTGGAAGTGGTGGTGTGGGTGGTGGTAGTTCTGGCAGTTGGTTTGACCGCTGGATTGCTAAAGATGCACCGCAGGGTCAAATGGGCTACATGGGGCCAAGCGGCGTCGATACGCCGTGGGCTTATGTGCCCGATCTAGCGCAAGCGTTTGTGCAAGTGGCCCAGCGCCGCACTCAACTCAATACTTTTGAGACACTGCATTTTGCAGGCCACCAGCTGCGCCGCCAGGACTGGGAGCAGATGATGCACAAAGCCGCAGTGCAGCTAGGCTGGTTGCAACCTCAACAAGCTTTAAATATGCAGCCTATGCCTTGGGGCTTGATTGGTTCAATGGCTTGGGCCTTGCCCAAATGGCGTGAGCTGGCTGAGATGCGTTATCTGTGGCTCACACCGCATGCGCTGGAAGGTAAAAAACTGGCGCAACTTGTGGGCAAAGAGCCTTGCACGCCAATCCAAGACGCCTTAATGACATCTTTGCTGCAGCTATACCAACCTGCGCCCAGAGGCTTGGTACTGTCACCGGCCTGATCTCATTTATTTAGCATGGGGCACAGTCAGCATCCACATTTGTATCAATGTGTATTTTCGCGTCGCTGCTCACGCAGCATGAACAAATATAAGCTTTCAGTCTTTTCTCGTGCCCAGGGTGTTTTGCGTAAAAACTTCAGGCTAGACGCCACGCTAGGGTCGTGCGTAAAACAGCGTATGGCAATGCGCTGGCCTAAATCGTCCCAGCCGTAATGGTCTGCCAGCTCGGTCACGATGGCTTCTAGCGTTTTCCCATGCAGTGGGTTGCGAGGTTGATCACTCATTGGCACGGTAAAACGACTTCATAAGGCATATTTTGGCAGATGCTGACGGCACTTTGATGCCCGGGCATCTGTAACAGGCCAGAAAAACAGCCGTATCTTCAAAAAACACCTGTTTCAAACGTTCTCTATGCACGGGCAATAGTATCCGCGCGCATTTGCGCTTGGTTATTTTGCTAACTGCATACTGAGTTTTAGTAATGGAAAACCCATGAGTTGGCGTAAAAAGGTAGTTTGGAGCGAGGGCATGCTGCTGCAACCTCAGCATTTGCAGCAAAGCGAACGCCATGAAGACCATGCACGGCACGTGCTCTTGCGCGCCACCACACCCTATGCTTGGGGTTTTGCGGACATTGAGATTGACCAAGCCGCGCTCGCTTTGGGCAAAATTGCTTTGGTTCGGGCGATAGGCGTGTTCCCTGACGGTACGGTGTTTGACATGCCCGCGGTCGATCCGCTGCCTGAGGCTATCGACATTGCCCCCGAGATGCGCGACGAAGCCGTGGTGCTAGCCTTGCCTATGCGCAGAGCAGGTGCCCGTGAGGCCGATGTTGAAGTTTATGAAGATTTAGTGCGCCACAAAGTGATGGAGGCCGAGGTACCCGACTCCAACACATCAGGCGAGCGTACCGCGTTAGTCCAACTGGGCCAGTTAAATACCCGCCTGATGCGGGCCAGTGAATCTAATGATGCTTGGACTACGCTGATTGTTAGTCGTGTGGTTGAAAGGCGTGCAGACAACCAAGTGCAACTGCAGCGCGGACATATTCCGCCGCTGTTGAATTTATCCAACAACGCGGTGCTCAAATCGTATGTTGATGAACTTTTGGGTTTGTTGCGCCAGCGCGGAGATGCATTGGCTGGCCGCATGACGCAGACGGGCAGTGGCGGGGTGTCAGAAATTGCAGATTTCTTGATGTTGCAAACAGTCAACCGCAATGAACCCGTATTGGCGCATTTGTCTAGTGCACCCTTGCTGCATCCAGAACATTTTTATGAGATCGCACTTTCGTTGTCGGGTGATTTGGCTATCTTTCGTGAAGCCAGACGAGGCGTTAAATTTGCCCCTTATGTGCATGACGATCTAGCACTAACTTTTCAACCTTTGATGGACGATCTGCGGCGAAGCTTGTCAATGGTGCTAGAGCAATCGGCCATTCGTATTGAGCTGCATGACCGTAAACATGGCGTGCGCGTGGCCGTCATCAGCGATACAGAGCTGCAGCGTAATGCCACCTTTGTTTTGGCGGTAACGTCGTCTATTCCAGGTGAGGCGCTGCGCAGTCGCTTCCCAACGCAAGTCAAGATTGGGCCGGTAGAGCGTATTCGTGATTTGGTGAACTTGCAGCTTCCAGGTGTGACTTTGCAGCCCATGCCAGTGGCACCGCGTCAAATTCCTTTCCATACAGGGGCAAGTTATTTCGAGCTGGAAACACGCAACAGTGATTTATGGCGTCAACTGGAGAAGTCAGGCGGAATGGCTATGCACATCGCGGGCGAGTTTCCTGATCTGGAGCTGGCTTTCTGGGCCATACGCGCTTAAGCACATTTTGTCTACACATTACTAAGGGCGGCCTGCTATGAGTTCACCTGATCCCTTTGCCGCGTTTGAATCAGAACGCACCATCATCAAGCCAAAACCGCGCGCGCACGGAGCTACAGGCGAGTTCCCAGCTTATGTAGCGCCGCCTTCGGCATCAGCCTACACGGGTGATGTAACACCGATGGACATGGCATCCGCGCAGATACTTAATCCATTGGTTACTGCGGCCAATACGTTGTTGGGTTTGCTGTCGAGCTTACGCACCGTCAGGCAAGCACCGAACATTCCTAATTTAAGGGCCTCATTGACGCAAGCTGTACAACGCTTTGAAGCGGATGCGCAGAAAATTGGCTTACCTAATGGGCATGTCGTGGCGGCACGTTATATGTTGTGCACGGCACTTGATGAGGTAGTTGCCAATACACCTTGGGGCGCGCAGGCGGCTTGGAATAAACAGAGTTTGCTTGTGCAGTTTCATAACGAAACTTGGGGTGGTGAGAAAGTTTTTCAGCTGTTAGCCAAGCTGTCTCAAGACGCAGTGGGCAATCGCAATTTGCTTGAATTGATGTACTGCGTGATAGCGCTGGGTTTTGAAGGGCGCTACCGTGTGATTGACAACGGGCGTGCCCAGCTAGACACGGTGCGTCAACGGTTATCAGAGATCGTCAGAAAAGACCGCACTCCAGTAGAGCCGGATTTATCACCGCATTGGCGCGGTCAAGATATGACCAAATCTCGCATCACCGATGGCTTGCCAATATGGATAGTCGGTGCAGTGGTGGCATTAGGTTTGGCACTGATTTATTTGGCTTTCCGTATGTCGCTGAACTATCGTTCAGACACTACCTTTGCCGCAGTGAGCGGCCTAAGGGTGCCCAATGTACAAATCGTGGCTACTGTGCCCACACCAGCTAAAAATCCACGCTTGTCGGTCTTTTTACAGCCAGAGATTAAGGCTGGGCTGGTCACGGTGTTAGAAGAGTCTGATCGCAGCATTATTCGTTTGCGTGGAGATAGTTTTTTCAGCTCAGGTAAAGCAGAGCCTACTGCCCAATCACTGCCGGTCTTAGAACGTATTGGCCAAGCATTGGCGCAGGTTAAAGGCGGTGTTCAAGTGGTGGGGCATTCAGACAATCAGCCGATTCGCTCATTGCGTTTCCCTTCTAACTGGCATTTGTCTACTGCTAGAGCAGAGGGTGTCAGAGACGCATTGACCGCACAAGTACCCCTTGGGCGCATGCGTGCGGTGGGCAAAGCTGATGCAGAGCCCGTAAGTGCAAACGACAGTGCAGAAAATCGTGCACGCAACAGGCGTGTTGATATTATTTTGATACCAGAGCCAAACTCAGTCGAGGCCCTAGCGGTTGAGGTGAAAAAATGATCAAGAAAGTCCTTGCGTTTCTATTCCATCCTTTGCTGCTCACGGCGCTGGCATTGCTTATCGTAGGCACGTTGATTTGGTGGATAGGCCCTTTGGTGACAATCGGTAGTTTGACACCGCTGGTGTCGGAGCTATCACGCGCTATTTCTATCGGAGTCATCGTTGTATTGGTTGTGCTGCGCATGCTGCTCACACGCTGGCGTGCACGCCGTGCAAGCCAGTATTTGACGGATGGACTGATCAAAGCACCTGCCAGTCAAGAAGGCAAGGAAACACAGACCAGCGCCGAACAAAAAATACTAAACACGCGATTTTCTGAGGCTGTAGCATCCCTGCGCAAAATGCGCTTGCACGCTGCAGGCAAAAAACCGGGCTGGCGTGATTGGGTTTCATTGTCTAGTGGCAGCTACCTTTATGAGCTACCTTGGTATGTTTTTATTGGTGCACCAGGGGCAGGTAAAACGACGGCATTGGTTAACTCAGGCTTATCGTTTCCGTTGGCTGATAAATTTGGCCCTGGGGCTATACGCGGCGTGGGTGGTACGCGAAATTGCGATTGGTGGTTTACCGATGAAGCAGTTTTAATTGACACCGCAGGCCGCTACACAACGCAAGATAGTAATCAAGCTGAAGACAAAGTAGCTTGGCAAGAATTTTTAAGTTTACTGAAAAAATCGCGTCCTCGAAGACCGCTCAATGGCGTATTTCTAACCATCAGTATTGCTGATTTGCTAAGCCAAGGTGTAGAGGCACGCAATGCGTTAGCAAGCTCTGTCAGAGCGCGTTTGATGGAGCTAGACAACACACTG
>JANOSN010000911.1:0-2655 GCA_031415895.1 Polaromonas sp.
CCGTGGCTTTGCCTCGCGTACGTGACTTCCGTGGTATCTCTGGTCGCGCATTCGATGGTCGTGGCAACTACAACATCGGTGTTAAAGAGCAGATCATTTTCCCTGAGATCGAGTACGACAAAGTTGACGCTTTGCGTGGCCTGAATATCAGCATTACCACTACCGCTAAAACCGACGCAGAATGTAAAGCATTGCTGGCTGGTTTCCGCTTCCCGTTTAAGAACTGAGGTGAACCGTGGCTAAAATGGCTCTCATTCAACGCGAACTCAAGCGCGACAAGCTCGTCGCTAAATACGCACCTAAATTTGCTGCACTCAAGGCCATCATCAATGATGCCAAGAAGCCCGACGAAGAGCGCATGGCCGCGCGTCTGGACTTGCAGAAGATGCCCCGTAACGCGAACCCTACTCGCCAGCGTAACCGCTGCGCGATCACCGGTCGTGCACGTGGCACCTATCGTCAATTTGGTCTAGGTCGCATGAAAGTGCGCGAGATGGCATTCGCGGGCGAAATCCCTGGAATGACCAAGGCCAGCTGGTAAAAGCGAAGGAAAAATCAAATGAGCATGAGTGATCCTATCGCCGACTTGTTAACGCGTATTCGTAACGCGCAAATGGTCGCTAAAGTATCGGTATCTGTGCCCGCTTCCAAAGTGAAAGTGGCGATTGCACAAGTATTGAAAGATGAAGGCTACGTGGACAGCTTTAAAGTTGTCCAAGAAGCTGGTAAATCTGAACTGGTTATTGCCTTGAAGTACTACGCTGGTCGCCCGGTGATTGAGCGTATTGAGCGCGTCAGCCGCCCTGGCCTGCGCGTGTACAAGGGCTCTGGCGCTATTCCTCAAGTCATGAACGGCTTGGGTGTGGCAATTGTCACCACCCCTCAAGGTGTCATGACCGATCGCAAAGCACGCGCTACTGGCGTGGGCGGCGAAGTGTTGTGCTACGTGGCTTAAACGGCACATCGAAGGAGAAACTGAAATGTCCCGTGTAGGAAAAATGCCCGTCACCGTGCCCGCAGGCGTAGATGTGTCGATCAAAGCAGACCAGATCAGCGTTAAAGGCGCTGGCGGTACTTTGGCTGTGCAATCTAATGCTTTGGTGCTTGTAAAAAACGACGCTGGAAAGCTTAGCTTTGCGCCAGCTAACGAATCCCGTGAAGCTAACGCTATGAGTGGTACTCTGCGCCAGTTGGTTAACAACATGGTTGTAGGTGTCACCAAGGGCTTTGAAAAGAAGCTCAACTTAGTAGGCGTGGGCTACAAAGCCCAAGCTGCTGGTACCAAGCTGAATTTAACAGTAGGCTACTCGCACCCTGTTAGCTTTGACATGCCTGCTGGCATCAAAGTCGAAACACCAACGCCTACCGAAATTATCATCAAAGGTGCTGACCGCCAACGTGTAGGTCAGATTTCCGCTGAGATCCGTGCTGTTCGTCCTCCTGAGCCCTACAAGGGTAAAGGCATCCGTTATTCGGATGAGAAGATCACGATCAAAGAAACCAAGAAGAAATAAGGAGCTGCGTCATGTTGAGCAAAAAAGAGCAGCGTCTTCGTCGTGCACGTCAAACGCGTATTCGCATCGCCAACCAAGGCGTTGCACGTTTAAGCGTCAACCGTTCCAACACACACATCTATGCGCAAATCATCTCTGGTGATGGCGCTAAAGTATTGGCCAGCGCATCAACTGCTGAGGCTGAAATCATCAAGTCCATCGGCGGTGCAGGCAAAGGCGCTAACGTAGCAGCTGCAACCCTCATCGGCAAGCGTATTGCTGAAAAAGCAAAAGCAGCTGGTGTTGAAAAAGTGGCGTTTGATCGCGCAGGTATGGCCTATCACGGTCGCGTTAAGGCCTTGGCCGAAGCCGCGCGTGAAGCTGGCTTGCAGTTCTAATCAAAGCGAGAATTTACATGGCTAAATTACAAGCAAACACTCCTGCAACCGGACCTGAAGACGGTTTGCGCGAAAAAATGATCGCGGTCAACCGCGTAACCAAGGTGGTTAAGGGTGGTCGTATCCTCGGCTTCGCTGCACTCACTGTGGTCGGTGACGGCGATGGTCGCGTTGGCATGGGCAAAGGCAAATCAAAAGAAGTGCCAGTCGCTGTAACCAAGGCGATGGAGCAGGCACGTCGCGGCATGCTCAAAGCTAATTTGAAGAACGGCACCATCCACCACCGCGTGTATGGTTCGCACGGTGCTGCAAACGTAATGATGTCTCCAGCTCCTAAGGGTACCGGTATCATTGCTGGCGGCCCAATGCGCGCAGTTTTTGAAGTGATGGGTATCACCGACATCGTTGCCAAGAGCCACGGCTCTACCAACCCCTACAACATGGTGCGCGCCACTTTGGACGCCCTGAAGAAATCTACAACGCCTTCTGAGGTCGCAGCTAAGCGCGGCAAGAGCGTTGAAGACATCTTCGCTTAATAGTGAGCACTCTCATGACTGCCCAAGCATCTGCTAAAACCAACCCAGTGAAAATTCAACTGGTTCGTAGCCCCATTGGCTGCAAAGAGTCTCACCGCGCCACCGTGCGTGGTCTGGGTCTGCGTAAAGTTAACTCCGTCTCTGAGCTGCAAGACAGTCCAGCAGTGCGCGGCATGATCAATAAGATCGCCTATCTCGTGAAAGTTCTCTAATCATGGAACTCAATAC
>JANOSN010000912.1:0-6597 GCA_031415895.1 Polaromonas sp.
AGAAAAGCCATGCGAGTTCATGATGGGCGCAAGGTGGTTGCGCTCAGCACTCATGCCGTGGCCAATGACAGGGGCCATCTGCGCACCGCAGCTTGGCAAAGCGCTGTCCAGCAAGGCACACGGCGACCAGTCCAGTTCTGCAAACTTCACTACCCGCTGGCGCATCTGCGCAGCAGTCCAGGTGCGCAACTGGCTGACTTCTTCAGGTGTCATTGGCTGCAGGCGTTGCTTAGATTCGTCCCATGTGCCGCCCAAATGCTCGTCGATAATTTGGTAGTCTTCTGTCAGGTGCACACCTTGCTCGCGCGCTGCCTCTAGCGTGGCTGCGCCCCACAAAATACCGCCGGTGTCGTCGCGCCCTAGCGCGGTGAACATAAAACCTTCGCCTCCATCTGCTGTGCCTTGGCTTTCAAAGCCGCGATAAATCCACGTGGGGATAGAGGCAATATCGCCCTCAGCCAGCGGGTATTCCAGGCGCTCGGGGTTAAAGCCCCAGTGCAAATGAAATCCGCCGCGTGTGCAGATAAACACTTCAGCGGTGAAATGCATGTGCGGCGGATTGATCACACCCGGCCCCATGGCCACGCCACCGACTTGAAAGCCGTGCTTTTCGCGCAGGCTGACGGGTTGGTTGGGGTTTTGCGAAACGCCAGGGCCGATCAACGCGTAATTCTTTTTTGGGCCGCAGCCGGGAATGCGGTAGTCAATAAAAGCATCGGTACTGTAGCGTAGCGTGGCGTACGGAATGAAGCGCGCTTGCAGTTCATCAGCGCTGAAGGTGGCCATTGACTAACTCCTGATTTAATTTTGCACTACGCATTAGCCTTTGACGGCACCCTGCGTTAATCCCGAGACAATTTGTTTTTGAAAGATCACTACCAAAATAATCAACGGAATCGTGATGCTCACCGCGCCAGCCACCCCTTGCATAAGGAAGGCCTCGCTCTCTGCGCTGATAGCGTTGGCAATCGCCGCAGGCATGGTCATCTTGTCGGCATTGACCAGCGATGAGCTGAGCAGAAAATCGTTATAGGCCAAGAGGAAAGAAAATAAACCCGTGGTCACCACGCCAGGCCACATCACAGGGATGATGACTTTTCTGAAGGCTTGGAAGCGCGAGCAACCATCAACCAATGCCGCTTCGTCCAGCTCATTGGGAATATTAACAAAGAAGCTGCGAAGCATCCAAATTGTAAAAGGCTGGTTGATCGCCACCAACACCAAAATAAGCGTGGCGTATTCGTTGCGCACACCGATGGCATCAAACATCACATAAAAAGATGGCAACAAAGTGGAATGCGGTAATGAGCGAAATACCAGTGCGATGATTAGCAGCCAAAAACCCAAGCTGCCTCGGTAGCGTGACAAAGCATAGCCTGCAAGACACCCTACGGTGAGTGAAATGGTCACCGTGCCCACTGTAACTATCACGGTATTCAGAAAATTCTTGTAAAACCCTTTGTCAATCCACAGTGTGGTGTAGTTGTCAAAGGTAATGGGCGCTATCCATTTGATCGGTATAGAAAAGGCGTCCACATATTGGCGCAGCGAAATAATCGCGGTCCACACAATGGGCAGACTGGCTAGCAGCAACCACAATGCTAAGCCACCATAAATAAGCACTTGCCAGCCAATGTTTTTTTTCTTCATGGTGTCAAACCCCACGCCTTTGCTCTTTCCAAGTCTTCACGAGCAAGGGAATAAGCAGTACAAATATACCCAGGGTTGTCAGCACCGCAGCCGCACTGGCCTTGTAGGGATTGGTTTCAGTCACTAAGGTGTAGTAGGTCAGATATTGCACGCTGGTAGTGAATGCGCCTTGCGTCAGCACCAGCACGGGCTCGAACACGCGGTAGGCATCCATCAAATGGATGAGCGTGATAAAAACTATCAGCGGCATCAAGTGCGGGAGAGTGATGTAGCGTAGTTTTTGCCAGCGTGATGCTCCATCAATCGTGGCGGCTTCCAGCGAGTCTTGCGGCACAGACTGCAAGCCGGCATACAACACAATAAAGGCAAACGGCGCAGAGTGCCAAATGCCATAGAGAATAATTAAAAATCTAGCAGACCAAGCTTCGGCCATCCAAAACACCGAGACACCGAACTGCGAAAGAAAATAAGGCACCAAACCGTTGTCGCGAAACAGCCATTTGATTGACAGCGCCGCCACCACAGGTGTGATGATGAAAGGCATAAGCGATGCGGTGATAAATACACCACGCAGGCGCTTGGTTGAATGGTTAACGCCCAGTGCTACAAGAAAGCCCAGCAGCAAGACGAATGGCGTAGTGACCAGCGTGTAGAGTAAGGTAAAGCGCAGTGCGCCAAAAAATTCTGTTGAACGGTTGCTCGCTGCTCCTTGAGCGCTGTCGCCCGGTGGCGAATCAGTAGCAGCGGCACTGGTAGCAATGGCTGAGTCTATGCCCAGCACGCTGCGGTAGTAATCAAGCCCAACAAAACGGCATATCGTAATGGGCCTGCCGTTTGCATCCACCTTCACGCGCTGCGTAATGCTTTCGCTGCTGCCGAAAGGCCCGCTTTGCTGCACGGTCACGGTTTCCATGTCGGGCACGCAATTGCGCACCGACAAATAAAACGTGACGACCAGCGGTGCGGCCATCAAGGCCAGCATCAGCAGCACCGAGGGTGCCACAAAACGCGCGAAGGTTTTTGTTTTCATAACAAACTAGGCTTACTCAATAGCTTACAGCCTATTTGATAAAGCCTTTTTCCATTGCGGCTTTGGTGTATGAAGCAGCAGCAGTCTCTAGTGCGGCCTTAGGTGCCATTGCGCCAGAGAGCACGTCTGGCAGTACCTTGCCAATTTCGCCTTGCGCTAGGCTAAAGTACGGCTCTGTGGGCCAAGTAGGCGCACCCGCCTTGGCTGATGCTGAGACTCCTGTACCAAAGCGCGTGGGTTTGTAAGCAGAGCGAATCCACACGGTAAGGTCGTTGCCGCGCTTCATAGTTTCTTCGTCTAAGGCTTCCATCATTACTTGGAACACGGTTTCACGGTCACCGTTCAAATTCTTAGGCATGACCATACCGTCCCACCACAGATGCGTAGCGCTCTTGCCACCAGCTACCATAGCAGGCGCTGCTGCAAACTCCATCTTGCCTACAATTTTTGAGGCCGCTGGGTCATCCATGCGCGCAGCGCGTGAGGCCCACAGCACACCCATTGCAGCCTTGCCTTGTTGAAATTGGTTCATCACGTCATCGCTATTGGACGCAAGGAAGTTAGGGGTCATGTGCTGCGTCATAGAGCGCATGTTTTCTAACGCTTTCACGCCAGCATCGCTGTTGAAGTCTGGCTGTGCACTGCCAGCTTTAAAAAAGCGACCACCACTTCCCACAAACATGTTGACAAACTCCACTTGACTATCAAAGCCTTTGGAGAAGGTTTGCGCAATCGGAAACTCAATGCTGGGCTCTTTTTCTTTGAGCGTTTTAGCAGCGGCCATCATCTCAGGGTAGGTGGTGGGCGCTTTGATGCCGTGCTTGTCAAACAGGTCTTTGCGGTAGTACAGATTTTGTGCGTTTTGCATAAATGCAATCGCCATGACTTGGCCGTTCACGCGCACTAGCATGTTTTCTTCAATTTTGTATTTGGCTTTGTATTTTTCTACCAAATCAGTCATAGGTTGAATTTGACCGAGCGCATTCAAGTTGGTGAATACACCACCCGAGACTACAGCAGCATCGAACGCAGACTTGCCTTGCGAAGCAAATGCTTGTTCAGTCTCAGTACGCGCTTGAGGTGTCATTTTGAACTGCACCTTCAAGCCGCCTTGAGTACAAGTTTCCATTTCTTTGGCGATATGCGCCAAGGCCGGAAAGCTGGCACCAATAATATTAACTTCGCCAGCTTTGGCGCTTTGCAGCTTGTCGCAGCGCGCCTGCGCGATGCCGGGAAGAATGGCTAAAACGGCTGCACTGGCAATCAGCGAGCGTCGGATCAGGGTCGTTTTCATGGGGGAGGCTCCAAAAAACCGGAAGATCATAAGGAACCCACGCGCAGCCGGTTCTGCGTGTGGGCATCGAACAAATAACAGCGCTGCGCATCAGCTTGAAAACTAAGCTGGCTACCCATGCTGGTGCGAAAATCTTTGCTGCCCCGGGCGGTGATATGTTGACCACCTGGTCGTATAGTGGACAGTGTGGCATCGCCAGTCAGTTCAAAAGAAAAAACGTCGGCGCGCATATGGGCGTTGTCAGGGCTTGCGCTAATAGCAAGGTCTTCAGCCCGCACACCCAGCACCATTTCAGCTTGCGTCAAATTTCCAAAGCCTGGCACGCGCACGCCTTCAGCCTCAAACACACCCGCATTTAAACTACCTTTTACAAGATTCATCGACGGATTGCCAATAAAGCCAGCCACAAACAGATTGGCGGGGTCGTTATAGATTTGCTCGGGCGTGCCGATCTGTTGCACCTCGGCCTTACTCATCACCACCACACGGTCAGCCAAGGTCATGGCTTCAATTTGGTCATGTGTTACGTAGATGGTGGTGGTTTTAAGCTCGTGGTGCAAATGCTTTAGGTGTGAGCGCATTGAGACGCGCAGCTTGGCATCCAGATTACTCAGCGGTTCATCCATCAAAAACACTGCGGGCTGGCGTACGATAGCGCGTGCAAGCGCCACGCGCTGGCGCTGGCCACCCGACAGCTCTTTGGGACGGCGATCAAGAAAATCTGTGAGCTCAACTTTTTCAGCAGCGCGTTTAACGGCAGGTTCAATTTCAGACGCTGGCGTACCGCGAATACGCAGCGGAAAGCTAATGTTCTCGTACACCGTCATGTTCGGATACAGGCCGTAGCTTTGAAAGACCATGGCCACATCACGATCTTTAGGCTCCAAATCATTAACCTTGTTATCACCAATCCAAATTTCACCTTGCGAAGGGTCTTCAAGACCTGCCACCATGCGCATGGTGGTGGTTTTACCGCAGCCTGATGGCCCAAGCAGTACAAGAAATTCTCCATCGGCAACGTCCAGTGAGATTTCCTTCACGCCCACTGACGTTTTACCGCCTGAGCTCCAAGACTTGGCGATCGATTTAAGTTGTACGCGTGCCATGTTGTTCTTAAGCCTTTGTAACCGTGCCGTCCAGCACTTGCATCCACACAGCCACCTCGTCAATCAGCACCCATTCACGGTGCACTTGCCATTGGCCATTGACTTTAACGAACTCTGCATGGTTGATACCTAGAATATCCAATGACTCGCCCTGCGACACTCCAAACTTACCCTGCCCTGCATGCGTACCCTTTAAGCGCCAGCGCAGTGCTACACGCGGCGGGCGGCCCGAGCCACTGCTGGCAGGCATGAAGGCAATACTCTCGATGGCATAACTTGCTGCACCAACAATGCTTGCGTACTGGGCATAAAAGTCTTTAATCTCAGCGCGGCCATAGTGCGTTGAATTAACGGGGCCTAGGCTGCAAGCGG
Source organism: Polaromonas sp. (assembly GCA_031415895.1). Taxonomy (GTDB): domain Bacteria; phylum Pseudomonadota; class Gammaproteobacteria; order Burkholderiales; family Burkholderiaceae_C; genus JAAFIP01. Next base: position 5,453 of record JANOSN010000912.1, read on the forward strand.
CTTCGTCATACATGGCCTCGTCAAAGCCTGCGCCTGTGAGCATGTGACCAACGCGGTCAGCATAGTTTTTGGCCACTGGCTCGTTACTCATCGGGTTGCGCCACCAAACTGGTGCGGCGGGTATTGGCAAAGGCAGTAGCGGGCTACTGCGCACAGCCAGCCAATCACGCGCCAAGGCTTGCGGTGTCTTGCCAATTACTGCGGCTATCGCGCCTTGGTCACGCACCAGCCATTCATGCACGATACGGTTGTCTTTGCACACACAGTCGGCCACTGTGCGCACATGGAATTTTTTGCCTGTGGCTTTGCCAAAATTGCCATCACCCAAGTGCGTCATGGTGCTGATGATGCGGTGCGACGACAAAAAACCTGCTTGCGCATCGCCAGCTTCAATCACGTCTTCAGCCAGCAATCGGCGGTCTGGAAACTGAGCTAGCGTTGCCTTGGTGCCGTCAATCACAGCTTGCACATCGGTACTGGCACCACTGGGTGTGATCACGCCACAAGGGTCGCTGTAGAAGTCACGAATTGACTCAATCTGGCGGCCCTCCCAAATGCGATCGGTGATAACGCGGATGTAGTCATCTAAGTTTTTAAACTCAGCGTGAAAACCTTGCATAGCCGCACTAGTGTGAAAAGCAGGTGTTGGCTTCATGATGCTGTTGCCGTTGAGCCGCGCTCAATCAAACGCACCGGCAAGTTCACGTGTTGCGCGGGTAGGCTGTCGTCGTTGATTTGCGCCAGCATCACTTGGGCGGTGGCTTCAATCATGGCCTGTGCGTCTTGCTCTATGCTGGACAGCGAATAGCCACCCCAAGCAGCCTGCTGCACGTTGTCAAACCCGATCACCGCCACATCTTGCGGAACCTTTAAACCCAGCTCGCCGCGCAGCACATCCATCACTGCAATGGCCATGTGATCGTTGGCCACAAAGACGGCGTTAGGGCGCTGCTGCGGATCACGCCCCTGAAACATTTGCCGCGCTGCCGTTTGTGCACCTTCAAAACTGTAATGCCCGACAGCACGGGCAAACACACGTTGACTGTGTGCCGCCAGCTCAGCGTTGAAGCCCGCTTCGCGGTCGCGATTGGTCGACGAATCTTCCATGCCTGCGATGTAGCCGATACGTGCGTGCCCAGCAGCGA
>JANOSN010000913.1:0-1842 GCA_031415895.1 Polaromonas sp.
AACAGCCCGTGCTTCAGAATGCTGGATGGGATAGTGAATACTATCAATTGCATAGCTGCTTGAGCAGTGAATACTTGGACTACAGGGCTATTTGACTGGTAAAACTGCGTGAATTAGCTGTTTTCGTGCTCCTGAGTGCAAAGATCAACACAGCTCAACCTAACCAAGCTGATGCGACACGATCACTACTCAAATCAGTTCAGCGGTGATGGAGTGTGGTCGTGATGAAAATCTGCAGCAAGGTGCGGCCCACCAGCGTGTGATGACTACTCACTACCGCGCGTGTTTGCGGAAGATTTTGCAGCATGACTTCCTCCATCGCCGCAGCTCACAGTACTGGAATATGAATCTTAAAAAGCCTAAACAAACTACCAAATCACCGTAGCCAACGGTACTGAAGTATCCATCATAATAAGCACAATAATATTCAACCACTTCATAAAAAAAGCCTCGCATAACAGCGAGGCTTTTTTGTTTGAAGCTTAGTACAGCTTAGCGACCAATGATCTTCACGATTTTTGGTTTGCCTGTTTTAGCGAAGCTGCTGGCACCGGTTTTGCCGGGTACAAACGATTTTTTGGCTGGGCGTTTGTCGTCGCCTGGGCGCGGAGCCCAAGTGGCTGTGCGCTCTGGGCGCTGGAAGGGAGCGCGCTGCTCACCGCGTGGGTCTGCGGCGCGGCGGTCTTGTGGTGGACGGCTGTCACGGTCTTGGCCGCGCTCTTGTCCACGGTCAGCACCAAACGGTGCGCGGGGTACAAAGTTACGGTCGCCACCACGGTCCGCGTTACGGGCTTCAAAGCCGCGGTTGTCACCACGGTTGTCGCGGTTTTCAAAACCACGTGGCTCTTGGCGGGATGCGCCAAAACCTCGTGAGTCACCGCGTTGGTCGCCACGGTTGTCGCCGCCAAAGCCGCGTTGCTCTTGTTGTTGACCCTGGTCTGCGCCGCGCTGCTCAAAGCCGCGCTGATCACCACGCGAGTCGTCGCGCTGTGGACGTCCGCCCCACCCGCCTTCATTGACGTTTTTGGTACGGTCGCCAAAGCCACCGCCGCCACCGAAACCACCGCCTTTGTTGCGGTCATTAAAACCGCCGGGGCGTGGGCCATAACTACGTTGCTCACTGCGCTCGCCGCGATCACCACCACGGTCGCCACGGTCAGCAAAGCGGTCGCCGCCGCTGCGATCTGGGGCTCTATCATTCCCGCGTGGGCCAAAACCAGCACGTGCTGGGCGCTCGCGCACGGTAGGCTCTAAGCCGGGGATCACTTCAGACTTGATTGGCTGCTTGGTGAAAAACTCAATATCACCAATTTTGCGGCGGTCACGGAACTCAGCAATGGTCACCGCAGTACCGCTGCGGCCTGCGCGGCCTGTGCGGCCAATGCGGTGGGTGTAGTCTTCGGCCTTCATTGGCAAGCCGTAGTTGAACACGTGGCTGATCGATGGCACGTCAATACCGCGCGCTGCCACATCGGTAGCTATCAAAAACTGAATGCGGCCTTCGCGCAACATGTTCAGGCGGCGGTTACGCATGCCTTGGCTTAAGGCGCCGTGCAGTGCAGCAGCGGCAAAGCCAGAGTCTGCCAAGTCGTTGGCCAAGCCATCACATTCGACTTGGGTGCTGACGAAAACAATCGCTTGCTCAATGGTGGTGTCGCGCATCCAGTGGTCTAGCAGCTTGCGTTTGTGCTGCATGTTGTCAGCCCAAAACAGCACTTGCTTGATGTTGTTGTGCTTTTCTTGCGGTGTGTCGATGGTAATGCGCTGAGGTTCCCGCATCACGCGGGCGGCCAGCTGCTGAATGCGTGATGCAAACGTGGCGCTGAACATCATGGTTTGCTG
>JANOSN010000914.1:0-5763 GCA_031415895.1 Polaromonas sp.
CAGGCTGTGCCCTACAGTCAGGCCAGCGGCCACACACATTAGCACCCCAAAAAATGCACGGGTTTCAAACTGCTTTTTAAACCCATCTAAACCTAGCAGCACTGCGCCTACCAAGCCGATGGCCGCACTGCTGGCCCAAACATCGTCAAATGAACCGCCAAAAGCCCAGGCAGGTGCACTTATTGCGCAGGCCATGCCAGCCAAAGCCAAGAAGCGAAAGGCCGCCAGTACTGAATGGATTGGCTTAGCTGGCATAACTGGAGTTTGGGATAATTTTTTGCATAATACTCAAAACCACTTTTTTGCAATACAACCCATTATGCCCAACCGCACCGTATTCTTTTTGTCTGATGGCACCGGCATTACAGCCGAGACCTTTGGCAACGCTATCCTGGCGCAGTTTGCCATTGAGCCGCGCCATGTGCGGCTGCCATTTATGGACACGGTAGACAAGGCGCACCAAGCCGTGCGGCAGATCAAGCACACCGCTGAAGCTGAAGGTAAAAAGCCCATCGTGTTTACCACCCTGGTCAACATGGAGGTGCTGCAAGTAATCAACGATGGCTGCAAAGAAAGTGCCATGCTGCTGGACATGTTTGGCACCTTTGTGAACCCACTGGAAGTTGAGCTGGGCATCAAAAGCAACCACCGCATTGGCCGCTTTAGCGATGTGAGTAAAAGCAAGGCTTACCATGACCGCATTGAAGCCATTAACTTTAGCCTAGCGCACGATGATGGGCAAAGTAACAAAGACCTGGAGCAATCTGACGTGATTTTGGTAGGCGTCAGTCGCAGCGGCAAAACGCCTACGTCCTTGTATTTAGCCATGCAATATGGCCTGAAGGCTAGCAACTATCCGCTGATACCCGAAGACTTTGAACGCCAGCAGTTGCCACCCGCGCTGGTACCGCACAAGAAGAAAATATTTGGTCTTACCATCTTGCCTGACCGCTTAAGTGAGATTCGCAACGAGCGACGGCCTAATTCAAAATACGCCGATTTAAACAACTGCCGCATGGAGGTGGCCGAGGCCGAGGCCATGATGCGCCGTGCGGGCATCAGGTGGCTGTCTACAACGACCAAGTCGATTGAAGAAATTGCCACCACCATCTTGCAAGAGATTAAGCCTGAACGGTTGGTGTATTAGTTGCTGCTAAACACTATTAATTCAATAGCAAACTAATTAATGAACACTTGGACTATGAGCACTTTTTATTACCAAAAGTGTTGTTTGAAGGTATTTAAGGGCATCGATAGCTGCATGACCTAACTGCAGCTCTGCGATCAAAGCTCCAAACTCATTTGGGAATCACTAGCTTTATCTTTGGTTATAGGTTGCCGCGCGCTGGTGCGCTTAGGCTTACGTGCACCTTCGCGCGCGGGGTTACGTGAACCGTGCTTTTGGTAGACAGCTTGCGCTTCGTCTTTCACAGCTTTTTCTGCTTTTTTGCCGTAGATACGTTCTTTAGCGGCACGGGCTGCGGTTTGCAAATCTACGATGGGCGCTGGGTAGTTAGCAGGCGGTGCAGGCGCTTTCCATGGCTCGTGAATAAACTCTGGCGCAAAGCTTGCCAGCTCGGGCAGCCAAGTGCGGATAAAAACACCATCGGGGTCTTGGTCGTAGCTTTGTTTAACGGGGTTGTACACGCGCACGGTGTTGATACCCGTCACGCCGCTTTGCATTTGAAACTGGCTCCAGTGGATGCCGGGCTCATAGTCGGTAAACAGGCGCGCCAGGTAGCAGCCGGTGGCACGCCAATGCAGCCACAGGTGGTAACTGGCAAAGCTGACCAGCATGGCGCGCATGCGAAAGTTAATCCACCCCGTGGCGATCAAGCTGCGCATGCAAGCATCGACAAAAGGATAGCCTGTGCAACCTGTGGCCCAGGCGATAAGCTTGGTTTCTTCTTCGGGGTGCAGCCCGCCTTCATTGCGCAGGTTGTCAAAGCCCCGGTGCACGTTGCGAAACTCAATCGCACTTTCACTTTCTAGTTTTTGGATAAAGTGGCAGTGCCAGTGCAAGCGGCTTTCAAAGCTTTTAAGCGATGCTAAAAAACCTGCGGGCCTATCCTCTCGCGGCATGGCCATCAGCTGGCTGCGCCGTGCCCAGGTGGCATGTACCGCCTCTTTAACCGACAGCGTGCCCCAGGCAAGGTGAGGCGATATACGCGAACAACTATCGGCCCCAGTTAAAGGGCTAGACATATCGGCGCGGTAGTTTTGGCCGCGATGGCCGAGAAAGGAAAATAAATCACCCTCTACTTGGCTGCGGCCGCCCGTCTGCCTTTGCGGCGCATCCACATCTTGCATGCCTAACTGCTGGGCTGACAATGGGCCGCAGTGCAGGGCTTGCAACGCAGACGGCAACTGTAGCCACGGCACGCCGTGCGGTGTGTCTAGCGGAGGGTCTTGCATGCGCACAGCCCAGTGCGCGCTCCAGCGGTCGCGCCCGCCACCGCGTATGTGCAAGGCACGCACCACGGCGTTGCTGGGCAATTGTCGCCACAGCACGCCATGGGCCTTGCACCAGCGGGCTACGGCTTTGTCGCGCGCATAGCTCCAGCCGTTGCCGGTTTCCTCATGGCTGACTAATGTAAATTCGCCCAAAATAGTTTTTAAATGGGCTAGCACTTGCAAGATGTCGCCTTGGCAGCGCAGCAATGTGCCGTGGTCGTAAGCTATCTGGGTTTGCAGCTCAGCCAAGCATTCGTTGGCAAAACCTAAGTGCCGTGCCGACGCATCGGGCTGCTGCCAAGCCTGCGGCTCGTACACCCACAGTGGCAGCACTGCAGCGTCTGCTCCACCACCAGTATTGTGCAGGCGCGCTTGGTCTGCAGCCCACGCCAATGGGGCGTGGTCGCTTAAACGCAAATCTTTTTTAAACCAAACTACACAGTGCATAAAACGCAGTGTACGCAGCACTGCAAAACCCGTGTTGCAACTCAAGTTAAAGGGCATCGCGATGGCTCTACACTTGGGCCTATGGATCTGCGAAAGTTCACTGCCATCACACTAGGCGTAGCCGCCCTGCACGGCGCGGCGCTGTGGGCGGTGCACAGCTACCGCGTGCCGGCAGCCATTGCCAGCAAAGTTGACGCCCTGCTAACACGCACTGTAGAGCCTACAGTAGAGCCACCCAAACTTATCGAAGCACCCCCGCCTCCAGTGGCAGCGCCGCTAGCTAAACCACCTGCAAAACCTGCGGTGCCCCCTGCCGCTGTGCCCAAGGCAGCCCCCGCCCCGCTACCCTTAGCCTTAAACAACCCCGCGCCAGCACCTAACGCCCCTACTGGCAGCGCAGCGCCTGCGCCCGTGCCAGCGCCCGTGCCAGCGCCTGCAGCCAATACAGTAGATGCAGCGGTGCAAACCCCTGCTCCAACGGCACCTGCTGCAGCCAAGCCTACCGCACAGCCCGCCGTCACCCTGCAGCCCAGCACCGACGCAGACCATGCCGACACGCAGTACCGCATTGCTTTGCCTGCCATCAGCTCGCGCTTAGGCGAATACGGCCGGGTATTGGTACGCGTGCAAGTAGGCACAGACGGCCGCGCGCTGCAAGTGCTGCTGCTAAAAAGTAGCGGCTATGCGCGGCTAGACGATAACGCACTAGCCACCGTAGCACGCTGGCGTTTTAAGCCAGGCAGTGTGAACGGTGTGCCAACGGTAGGTTGGGTAGAGCAGCCGGTGAACTACGCTGCGCAATAGCTGTATGACCACAGCCGCGACGTGCAGTTGAGCGCTATGACGCCAGCTCAAACACCGCCATGCTCTCCACGTGCGCGGTGTGTGGAAACATATTGACCATGCCTGCCGCCGTGCAGCGGTAGCCCGCCTTGTGCACCAATATGCCTGCGTCGCGCGCTAGCGTGGCGGGGTTGCAGCTGACGTAGACGATGCGCTGGGGCGGTGTCCAGCTGCTCAAGTCGCCGGGGATGGGCGCTGTTTTGCCTTCTTCTACATCGACCTCTTGGCCCAAGCGCTGTTGGTGCAAATCAGCCAAGGCTTTAACCAGTGCAAACGCACCTTCACGTGGTGGGTCTACCAGCCATTTGTCGGCCGCGCCGTCAGCAATGAGCATGGGGCCAGTCATGTCGAACAGGTTACGTGCTACAAAACTTGTAGCTGCTTGAGCATTAAATACTTGAACTACAGCACTATTTTGTTGGAAATTCTGCTTCAAATTGTCATTTGCGCGCTGCACCAGTGCATCGCTGCCTTCAATGCCTAAAACCTCGCGTGCCTGCGTGGCCAGTGGCAGCGTAAAGTTGCCTAGGCCGCAAAACCAGTCGATCACACGTTCGTGCTTTTGCACATCTAGCAAACGCAGTGCGCGGGTGACCAGCACGCGGTTGATTTGCGGGTTAACCTGCGTGAAGTCGGTGGGTTTGAATGGCATGGTGATGCCAAAATCGGGCAGCGCGTAAGACAAGACCTGCTGATGCGAAGGTGGTGCGCACCCTTCGACAAGCTCAGGGTGAACGGGGGTGGAGTTCGGGTGAACTGGGGTGGGCTCATCCAGCAGTTTGACAGTCTCTGGGCCTTTAGACTGCAGCCACCATTGCACGTTGTGCTGCGCCGCAAAGTCTCGCAGTTTGGTGATGTCACCATCACTCAAAGGTTCCAGGTGGCGCAGCACCATGGCGGTGACGGTGTCGCCGCAGGCCAGTTCGATTTGTGGCGTGGTCTCACGCGCTTGCATTGACGCAATCAGCGCGCGCAGCGGCATCAGCATGGCGCTAACGTGTGGCACCAAGATGGCACAACTTTTAATGTCGGCCACGTAGCGGCTTTTGCGCTCGTGAAAGCCTATTAGCACTTCGCCTTTTTTGATCACATAGCGCACTGACAGGCGGGCGCGGTAGCGGTAGCCCCAGGTGGGGCCGCTGATAGGGCTCATTACCACCTCAGGTTTGACCTTGGCCAAATGCCACAGCTGGTCTTCTAGCGCGCGGGCTTTGACTGCCACTTGCGCGCTGGCCTCTAAGTGCTGCATTTTGCAGCCGCCGCACGCACCTTGGTGCAGGCCAAAATGTGGGCAGCCGGGTGTCACGCGCTGGGCAGACTCTTTGTGAATCTGCGTGAGCGTGCCCATCTCCCAATTGTTCTTTTTGCGGTGAATTTGCGCGCTCACTATTTCGTAAGGCAGCGCGCCTTCAATGAACACTACTTTGCCGTTGTCGGCATCGTCGCCATCATCACTGCTAATGCGTGCGATGCCCTGCGCCTCTAGGTCTAGCGATTCGACATACAGCCGAGGCGGCGGTGGGTACACCTTGACGGTGCCATCTTCGTTAAGTACAGGTTGCTTGGGTAAGCCTGCGTTTTTTTTGCGTGATCGGCCCATCTTGTTCCTTGAGTTTTAGGCCTTGCCCGTAGAGCCGTAACCGCCCTCGCCGCGCTGCGTGGCAACAAAATCATTGACGATATTGAACTGCGCCTGCACCACAGGCACGATGACCAGTTGCGCAATGCGCTCCATCGGCTCAATAGTGAAGGCCACTGACGAACGGTTCCAAGCGCTCACCATCAACTGGCCTTGGTAGTCGCTGTCAATCAGCCCGACCAGGTTACCCAGCACGATGCCGTGTTTGTGCCCCATGCCAGAGCGCGGCAAGATCAGCGCGGCAAAATTCGGATCGTTTAAAAATATCGCCATACCCGTGGGCACCAGTTGCCATGCATTGGGCTGTAGGGTGAGTGGCTCGGTCAGGCAGGCACGCAGGTCTAGCCCTGCGCTGCCGGGGGTGGCGTAGGCGGGCAAGT
>JANOSN010000915.1:0-1267 GCA_031415895.1 Polaromonas sp.
TTGCTGCAAAGCATTGATACCAATTGGCGCGAACATTTGAGCGCACTAGACTATTTGCGCCAAGGCATTCACCTGCGCGGCTATGCGCAAAAGCAGCCTAAGCAGGAATACAAGCGCGAGGCGTTTGAGCTGTTTGGCCAACTGCTAGACCAAGTAAAAAACGAAGTCACTAAAATTTTGATGACGGTGAAGGTGCAAACCAACGAGCAAATCGAGCAAGCTACCAGCGAGATGGAGCAGCGCGCAGAGAGCATCAGCAACATCACCTACACAGCCCCCACCGAAACTGGCGAAGTGGAGACCACCGCAGGCAACGCCAGCGCGCTTGCGCCAGGTGATGTAGATGCTGCTGGGGTGCCTTACAGCAGCATGCGGGTAGGCCGCAACGACCCTTGCCCATGCGGCAGCGGTAAAAAGTTCAAACAGTGCCACGGTAAGCTGGCTTAATTGGCGTTCAGTATCAGCTGGGCGTGAGGTCAGCTGATACTATTAATTTGATAGCTGCTCGAGCAATGAATACTTGGACTACAACAGGTTTTTATTGGTAAATTCACTCTAAAGGAGCCTGTATGGCAGTCAATCTCCATGCCCCCGATCCCAAGCACTTGCATCCCGTTGCAGGATTGCGTATCGGTGTGGCCGAGGCGGGTATTCGCAAAGCTAACCGTAAAGATTTAACCGTTGTACTGTTGGATGACGGTGCATCGGTAGCCGGTGTGTTCACCCAAAACCGTTTCTGCGCTGCGCCAGTGCAAATTTGCCGCGACCACTTGCAGCGTAACATCGGCATTCGCGCCATGTTGATTAATACAGGCAATGCTAACGCTGGCACCGGTGACGATGGCATGGCCCGCGCCCGCGCTACCTGCATTGCGCTGGCGAGGCATCTAGATATTGCACCTGAGCAAATTTTGCCTTTTAGCACCGGTGTCATCATGGAGCCGCTGCCCTCAGACCGCATCGAGGCTGGCATTCCCGCTGCGCTCAAAGATGCCAAAGAAGACAACTGGCTGCGCGCTGCCGAAGGCATCATGACCACCGACACACTACCTAAAGCGTTCAGCGCGCAGGTGCTGCTGGGCGGCGTGATGGTCACCATCACCGGTATCAGCAAAGGTGCAGGCATGATCCGCCCCAACATGGCTACCATGCTGGGCTTCATGGCTACCGACGCGACAGTGCCACAAGCGCTGATGCAGCAGCTGGCTACTGATTTGGCTAACGGATCGTTTAACCGCGTGACAGTGGATGGCGATACATCAACGAA
>JANOSN010000916.1:0-8271 GCA_031415895.1 Polaromonas sp.
GATAAATGGGTCGTTCGATTTAACACTGCCCACCAGCTCTTTGAGCGCGGGCGACAGCTCGATGCCTTCCAGGTCTAGCACCATGCGCGGCGGCGTGGTGACAAACAGCTGCTTGCTCACCAGTAATCCATCGCTTTCAATAGTCACGCGCGTGTAGTCTTGCGCGGGCCACACGCGCACGGCCAAAATGCTGGCACCCCAGGCAATATCGGCACGCGTCAGCAGCAGTGCTAGCGTGCCTGCGCTGATGGCGCGGCGGCGGGTCAGCAGTGCAACCGCCTTTGAGCTTGCTTGGAGGCTGGCGTCGATCGGTAACTTCATGCCAGCAGCGCTTTTCCTGTGGTGGTGAAAGCTTCGATGCGCGCTTGGCGGCTGTCGTCAGCGTGCACAGTGATATGAACTGCCATATCAGGTACGGGCAGGGCGGCGCGGGCGTTGTCTGCCCATTCAACCAGCTTTAAACCGGGCGCGGTAAAAGTGTCACGAAAGCCCGCATCCTCCCATTCACTGGGGTCGCTAAAACGATAAAAATCAAAATGCGATATAGCCAATGCGCCCTGCGCTGTAGGGGCATCGTGCGGCTCTAGCACAGCGTAGCTGGGGCTTTTGATGCGGCCTGGCACGCCTAGCGCGCGCAGCAGGTGGCGCACCAGCGTGGTTTTGCCCGCGCCTAGCTCGCCATGCAGCTCAATGATGGCGTTGTGCAACTCGGGTTTAGCCGAAAGTGCTGTGGCCCAGGCTTGGGTGTCGGCTTCTGTGGGCCATAGCAAGGTGCACGACGTTGCGGCACTTAAGCTATCTACAATGGGCAGGTGACCGACAGTGTTCAACTTCTCTCCAAAATTCGCCAATGGGCAACAGACCTAGGATTCTCGCAAATCGGCGTAGCATCTGTGGATTTGAGCACAGCCGAGCCCGGTTTGCGCGCTTGGTTAGATAACGGCTTTCATGGCGACATGGCCTACATGGCCCACCACGGCATGAAACGCGCCCGCCCTGCAGAGCTGGTGCCCGGCACCGTCAGTGTCATCACCGCACGCATGGATTATCTCCCAAGCAGCACCCAGCTTGGCTGGCAAGCTATCGAATTTGACAGATTAAACCATGCCAGCGAAGCCATTGTGTCAGTCTATGCCCGTGGGCGCGACTATCACAAAGTGTTGCGCAACCGACTGCAAAAATTGGCAAACCGCATCGCGCAAGAGCTTGGCCAAGGCAGTGGCGACGCCCAGCATCTTGGGCACCGTGTGTTTACCGACTCAGCCCCGGTGCTAGAAGTTGAACTAGCCACCCGCAGCGGCCTAGGCTGGCGCGGCAAACACACCCTCACGCTGGCACGCGAGGCGGGCAGTATGTTTTTTCTAGGCGAGATTTATGTGGACCTAGCGCTGCCCTTGACTGAGCCTGCCAGCGACCATTGCGGCAGCTGCACGTCATGCATCACCGTGTGCCCCACGCAGGCCATTACCGCGCCGTACCGACTCGACGCGCGCCGCTGCATCTCGTACCTCACTATCGAGCACGCTGGCCCCATCCCACTAGAGCTGCGCCCGCTGATAGGTAACCGCATTTACGGCTGCGACGACTGCCAGCTGGTGTGCCCCTGGAACAAGTTTGCCCAGCGCAGTGCGCTGCCAGACTTTGACGAACGTGCAGGCCTGACCGGCCAGCAGCTGGTGACCTTGTTTAATTGGACGGAGGATGAGTTTTTGCGCTACACCGAGGGCAGCCCCATCAGGCGCATCGGCCATGAGCGCTGGCAGCGCAACATAGCGGTGGCTATGGGTAATGCTATCAAGGTCGATCCACAGCCGCTGCGTGATGCGTTGACTAAGGCTTTGGCCCATAGCACTCCGCTTGTAGCCGAGCATGTGATTTGGGCATTATCTCAACAGGATAAAAACAGCAACCAGCTGCGCATTGACTTTAGCGGCGATGCACAACACGGATAATCGCACCATGCCTTTTTTGACTGATCCCCATTACAAACAGCGCTGGAAGCTGTCAGTCGCTCCCATGATGGACTGGACAGACCGGCACTGCCGCTACTTTCACCGTCTGCTGACTAAAAACACGCTGCTGTACACCGAGATGGTGACTACAGGTGCGCTGCTGCATGGTGATGTGCCGCGCCATTTGGACTTTAACCTTGAAGAGCATTCTGTGGCGCTGCAGCTGGGCGGCAGCGAGCCTGCTGACTTGGCCCATGCGGCCAAGCTGGGGGCGCGGTGGGGCTACGACGAGATTAACCTCAACTGCGGCTGCCCTAGCGAGCGGGTGCAGCGCGGCGCGTTTGGCGCGTGCCTGATGGCCGAGCCTGCACTGGTGGCCGACTGTGTGAAGGCCATGCGCGACGCGGTGACCATCCCTGTGACGGTGAAGCACCGCATTGGTATTGATAAAACCGAAAACTATGAATTTGTGCGCGATTTTGTCGGCGCTATTGCCGATGCGGGCTGCGAGGTGTTTATCGTACATGCACGCAATGCCTGGCTGCAGGGCCTGTCCCCCAAGCAAAACCGCGAGGTGCCGCCACTGCGCTACGAGCTGGTGCACCGCCTGAAAAAAGAGTTTCCGCATTTGGTCGTTGCGCTGAACGGCGGCATCAACACATTAGAACAAATGCGTAATGAATTAGCCCAGGTAGACGGTGTGATGATAGGGCGCGAGGCGTATCACAACCCGTGGCTGATGGCCCAGTGGGACGCAGAGTTTTATGGCGATGCCGCATCTCGTGAAGGCATTACGCGCGACAGTGTGGAAGAGCAAATGGTGATGTACATGGAACGCGAAGCCGCAGCCAAAGGCACCCCTTGGTACAGCATTGCGCGCCACATGCTGGGCCTGCGCCACGGCCAGCCGGGTGCTCGGCTGTGGCGGCAGGTGTGGAGCGACCATCGCCTTAAAACCTTGCCAGCGCGCGAGGTGCATGCACGTGCTGTTCAGGCTATGGCTTATCAAACGCTATAAAAATAATAGCTATATAAGCAATAAATACTTGGACTACAGGGCTAAAAAGCTACTAAAACTTAATAAAAAGCCTGCAAGCCAGTCTGCGCGCGCCCCAAGATCAGCGCATGCACATCATGTGTGCCCTCATAGGTGTTGACGGTTTCTAGGTTAATCATGTGGCGAATCACGTGGTACTCGTCATGGATGCCGTTGCCGCCGTGCATGTCGCGCGCCATGCGGGCAATGTCTAGCGACTTGCCGCAGCTGTTGCGTTTAATAAGGCTGATCATCTCAGGCACGGCCTTGCCTTCGTCCATCAGGCGGCCTACGCGCAGGCAGCTTTGCAGGCCCAGCGTGATCTCAGTTTGCATATCAGCCAGCTTCTTTTGAATCAGCTGGTTTTGTGCCAACGGGCGGCCAAACTGTTGGCGGTCCAATGTGTACTGGCGTGCAGCGTGCCAGCAAAACTCTGCTGCGCCTAATGCGCCCCAGGCTATGCCGTAGCGCGCTTTGTTAAGGCAACCAAACGGGCCTTTGAGGCCGCTCACGTTGGGCAGCAAGTTAGCCTCGGGCACAAACACATCGTCCATCACGATCTCACCGGTGATGCTGGCGCGCAGGCTCATCTTGCCTTCGATCTTGGGGGCCGTTAAGCCCTTCATGCCTTTTTCTAGCACGAAGCCGCGAATCGCCTCTTGGCCGCCCACCGTGCCGTCTTCGTTTTCCAGCTTGGCCCACACCACAAATACATCTGCAATGGGGCTGTTGGTGATCCACATTTTGGCACCCTTGACGATAAAGCCGTCTACGCCGCCCTGCACCACGGGTTTGGCGCGGGTTAACATACTGGCCGGGTCAGAACCATGGTTAGGTTCGGTCAGGCCAAAGCAGCCTACCCATTCGCCAGCGGCTAGCTTGGGCAAGTATTTTTGGCGCTGTGCCTCAGAGCCATATTCGTTGATCGGGTGCATCACAAGTGAGCTTTGCACGCTGATAGCGCTGCGGTAGCCACTGTCTACGCGCTCTACTTCTCTGGCCACCAGGCCGTAGCTCACATAGTTGAGGCCTGCGCAGCCATAGCCTTCAATCGTGGAGCCTAAAAAGCCCATAGCGCCAGCTTCGGTCATGATCTCGCGGTCAAATTTTTCGTGCCGCGCGGCCATCAGCACGCGGGTTTGCAATTTTTCTTGGCAAAAGGTGTGTGCAGCTTCTTGCACTGCACGTTCGTCGTCGGTCAGTTGCTCGCGTAGCAAAAACGGGTCTTGCCAGTCAAAAACAGCTTTGGTAGGGTGGGCATCGCGTTTCATAGACAATCCTTTAAATCAGTGGCTTTAAGTATTGTCACAGTTTAACTAATTTTACGGAGATACTTTAAGTGTCAACTATTCCCCCTGTTTCTAGTCAAACTATCACTTTAGGTGGCGGCTGTTTTTGGTGTACCGAAGCTGTCTATGTGGCCGTTAAAGGTGTGCTGGATGTAGAAAGCGGCTACAGCAACGGCGAGGCCATCAACCCCACGTATGAGCAGGTGTGCACAGGCCGTACTGGGCACAACGAGGTGGTCAAATTAGTGTATGACCCGGCCGTGATCAGCACCCGCGAAGTGCTAGAAATCTTCTTCGTTATCCACGACCCTACTACGCTTAACCGCCAAGGCAACGACAGTGGCACGCAGTACCGCAGCGGCATTTACTATGCTAACGCAGAACAAAAGCTAGTGGCCGACGGCATCATTGCTGAGCTTGCGGCCAGCAAACACTACAGCAGCGCCATAGTGACCGAAGTCGTGCTGCTGGCCAACTACAGTGCCGCCGAGGAATACCACCAAGACTTTTTTGCACGCAACCCGACTCAGGGCTATTGCATGGCCGTGGCTGCACCCAAGGTGCTGAAGTTTCGCAAGACGTTTGCGCGGCTGGCTAAAAACTAACTCCGCTCGGCCTGAGCTGGTCGAAGGCCTTAGTTGTGCAGGCTGCGTGTTGGTTTTAAGCGCGTAAGTTGCGCGCGCTGGCCTGCGCAAAATAAAACCACTCATTACCTGCCACCGCAGCCGGGTTAGGAAACACTATAAATCCATCGTGGGGGGCATTGATTGGCGTGCCATCGTGGCGCGTGCCTATCAGTTCGCCGCGCTGCAGTGGGTCGTAGCTGGCCCAAGGTTTGGCAAACTTGTCGTCAGCGTGCAGCCTGTCGGTCACTTCCATTAATTTGAGCAGCAAGGTGTCGGTACGCGGCGTGGGGCTGGGTGCGTCGATCAGCTGCAAGTGGGCCAGCGTGTTCACAATGGCGCGGTACGCCACATCAGCACCTGCGGGGTCATCGTGCTGCCCGCACTCAAGCGTGATTCCCCAGCCGCCTTGCGTGCGCATGTATTCGGTGGTGCCCACGCCGTAGCGCGGGTCAGTGCTCAGCAGGTGGGCGCGCTCGGTGGGTGCCGTGCGTGCCAGCCGCTTTTTAACACCGTCGGCATAGGTGCTAAGCCAGCCTTCAACAATGCGCTGCGGCCCTAGGCGCAGTGCCAAGGCTTCCTCTAAGGCAGCGTGGGCAAACGGTTCAAGCGCATCGCCGTTGTCCTGCGGCCCTACCATGGCAAAGGGCTGGCCAGCGGTGTGAAAAGAGTGCAAATCCAGCAGGACATCATGCGCCGCCAGCAGCGGGCACAGCACATTGGCAATGCGGTCTTCGTAGTCTTGCGGTGTAGCGTTGGGGTACAAGTTGCGGTTAAGGTTACGGTCACCCATGCGCTGCTTTTTGATGTAGGCCAGTGGATTGGTGATGGGCAAAAAAGTCACTGCACCGCGTGTAATGTTTAATGTGCCTGCGTCTAGCTGGGCCAGCACACGCTGCATGCCGCGCGTGCCAGCAGTTTCATTGCCATGCACAGCGCCCAGAACGATTAACTTAGGGCCAGACTGAAGGGCGGTAAATTGGTGTGAGCGAAGTAGAGCGGTCGAGGGATTCATATTTTTAGCTTACCGTAATATGCAGATATTTTAAATACTCTAGATTATTTGCTGCCATGCAAACTATATGCTATAAAATTAATAGCTAGATAATCAATAAATACTTGGACTATGGGCTATTTGGCATGCTAAACATAGGAATATCGTGGGCTTGGGCTAATGCAGTCAATTGTTGGCAACTTCGGGTGTGAAAAAACGCCGTCAGTTGCTGCTGCGTAAGCGCTTGGGCCATCAGGTGGTCGATAGCTGCTGCATCGGGCGCAAATGTGTTGGCAGCGATACCAGCGACTTGGCACAGCGCCCATGCAAAGTGCGGCTCTAATGCCGCCACTGCGACTCGGCCATTGGCGCTGGCATACACACGGTAGCCTGCGTGTGCGCCGCCAACAGCGCCTGTGGGCAGCGTGATGCCCCAGGTGCGGGGCAGTGCCAAGTGCGCAGCAGCGTCAGACAAGGCCACCTCATGGTAGCTGGCTGTGCCTTGAGTGGCTTGTGTTAGCACGGCTTGCAACACGGCTTCGGTGCACAGCAGCGCACCAGACATGTCGGCGTATAGCGTAGCGGGCAGGTCCAGGCCAGTGACTAAACCATTCTCAGCCAAATAGGTCAGGTCATGCCCAGGCTCTTGTGCACGCGCGCCAGGGCTGCCGACAATGCACACCATGCTCAGCTGTGGGTAACTGATGTGCAGATGGCCCCAGTCAAGCTTCAGCTTGTGCAATGCCGATGGCCTGAACGAGGTTATCAGCACATTAGTAATAGCCAATTCGGCTTGCAATGCGGTTTGTCCCGCTGCGGTTTTTAGGTCGAAGCTGACGGTGCGTATGCCTGAGTGCATCTGTCCGTAGGCATTAGCGCTGAAGTGGCCCATCGGGTCGCCCTGCGGGCCTTCTACCTTGGTGCACTGCGCGCCCATGGCATGCAGGCGCATAAGAGCAGCGGGGCCGGGCAGGTTCAGCGCGAGGCTGAGGATGCGCAGGTTATGGAGCGGAGCTTTAAGGGACATAGTAAATAATAGCTTTATAACAATTTAGCCCATAGCGTGAAATATTGCCCATCGCACTACACAAGCATCGCCTGCAAGCAGACAAAAAAATACCCGCTTGCGCGGGTATTTTTTAATTTGCGGCTAATTACTTAGCTGCTGGGGCTTTTTTGCCGCCTTTTTTCTTCATTTTCTTTGCCATGATGATTTCCTTCGATGAGAGAGGGTTAATATTCACCTGCCTTGCAGCAGGTGCACCAGTTTAACCAATAAGTGGAGCCTATTGGTCTAGCATATCAACGAATTATTCAAGTGTTGCGTTGACAATACTATCAAAAACAACTTGGGTTTAGGGTTTTCACTAAGTATTATTTATTTAACCTTACAACTGCACCACCACCACTATCGACTTTCACGCTACATGCTCCATGACATTGACTAAAAAGATATTCGGTCCGCGCGATTTCGCGGCTTTGTTATTGTGCGCTCCGTTTTACGGCATGTTGGCCTTGCTGATGGTAGAGGCCGCCTTAGCCGCACTGACCACGTGGTTGGTCATTAAAGCAGGTCAAGACTTGGCTAATGAAAATTTTTTAATCGCTGACTTTGCATGGATCGTG
Source organism: Polaromonas sp. (assembly GCA_031415895.1). Lineage (GTDB taxonomy): Bacteria > Pseudomonadota > Gammaproteobacteria > Burkholderiales > Burkholderiaceae_C > JAAFIP01. Next base: position 7,521 of record JANOSN010000916.1, read on the forward strand.
GTGGCGCAATCGGCGTCCTATGCGGTGGGTGCTATCAGCTGGATTTATGCCGAGCGTGCAGGTTTTGGAGCGTTTGGTCGCTACATGCTGCGCTTTGCCCGCGAGAACCGCACCGATGCGCGCCTGTTTGCAGGCAGCGCCCAGCGCGAGAAGGTAGAGCCGTTTTTAACCAACGAAACCTTCCATATTATTTTTGAATTAATCTATGAGCTAGAGGCAGATTTAAAGCTGTTTTTTAGCTTGTTGTTTAACTCTATCGTGCTGGGCTTTGCTATTGATGCAGGCTTGCCTTTTGTGTATGGTGGGGTGTTTGTGGGCCTGATGGTGCTGCAATACGCTGTGCGCAAATGGGTCAATACGATCTATGCCGAGAATCAACGTGCCACCAATAGCATGACTGCGCGCACCTACACCGCGTGGGACAACATTACCAGCGGCAACCGCTATAACTTTCGCGTGTGGCATGCTGGTTTTAAAAAGCGCCTGCGCGATGCACTGCATGCGCAAATTCGCGCCATCATGGCCAAGCAGGGGCTGGCTGCAGCCAGTGGCATTGCGTCGCTGCTGATCATCATGGCGTATCTGGCCTATGTGGCAGGCCACAACGCGCAAAACACAGCACTTCTCATTGCGCTGGCAGCCACCTTGCCGCGCCAAATCGAGCTGTCCTACAACGTGCACGACTTGGCCGCTGGCTGGAGCGATATACAAGCCATTTGGACACGCATGACCGGTGCCAGTCACGCCATGC
>JANOSN010000917.1:0-3636 GCA_031415895.1 Polaromonas sp.
AGCCAATGACCACTGAAGAAGTCAGCCAGTTGCGCACCTGGACTGCTGCGCAGATGCGCCAACGCGTAGTCAAATTTGCAGAGCTGGACTGGTCGCCACGTGCCTTGCTGGACAGCGCTTTGCCAAGCTGCGGTGCGCAGATGGCCCCTGTCATTGGCCACGGCATGAGTGCTGAGCGCAACCACCTTGCGCCCATCATGAACTCGCATGGCTTTTCTATTGAGTGGCTGAAAATACCGGTCGGTGGCAGTGTGTCGTTGCACCAGCTGGCAGCTAAGCAGGTGTTGGCAGTTTATCAGGGCTCAGTTGAGATTTGTGTATCAAATCAGCCTGTAGTCCAAGCATTTAGTGCTCAATCAGCTATAACTATAATAGCAAATGGTAGCTCGCAAGGTGCATCTCCCGGTAATGACAGCTACGCCATGCCCGCAGATGTGTGGCGCAGTTACTGCAATAAAGGCCCTACTGAAGCAGTCATGTTGGTGATGACCCCGGGCGATGAACGCAAGCGCATTGAGTGGGCACCAGATGTGGTGGAGCGCGCAGCTGCTGCGGGGATTACGCATGATGCGAATGGCTATGTAGGTGCTAAACGCTACATCGACCGATCGCAAAGATAACGCGACACTAGAAAAAATAAAAACCCCATTTGCCCAAGGACGACCCTATGACCAACCGCATTCTTACCACCCACGTTGGCAGCCTGCCGCGCCCGCAGCGCGTGGTCGACCAGCTTTTTGCGCAAGACTCGGGCTTAAATTACAACGAGGCTGAGTTTGACAGCATCATGCTTGCCGAGACCAGCGAGGTGGTGGCCAAACAAGTGGCAGCGCAGGTAGATGTGGTGAGCGACGGTGAGATGAGCAAGATCAGCTACGCCACGTATATTCGCCACCGCCTGACAGGCTTTGTCATAGGCGAGATGCCGCGCGCCACGCCCAAAGACCTAGACGATTTTCCAGATTTTAAAGAGCGCTTAGCCAAGCTGGGTGCCACGCCCAAATACCACCGGCCCATTTGCCGTGGGCCCATTGCGGTCAAAGACCTGAGCGGTTTGCACAAAGACATTGCTAACCTCAAAGCAGGCATGGCATCACATGGCGTAAAAAAAGGCTTTATGAACAGCGCCAGCCCCGGCGTGATTGCAGTGTTTCAACCTAACGACTATTACGCAGACCACGGCAAATATCTTGAGGCGCTGGCCAACGCCATGGCCACAGAATATGAGGCCATCGTAGCGGCAGGGCTAGATTTGCAAATCGACGCGCCAGACTTGGGCATGGGTAGGCACATTAAATTCAGAGACGCCACAGAAGATGAATTTTTACGCAACGCTAACCTGCAAGTTGAGGCACTGAACCATGCCTTGCGCAATGTACCCGCAGACAAAATTCGTATGCATATTTGCTGGGGCAACTACGAAGGCCCGCACCACCACGACATTGGGCTAGACCGCGTGCTGGGCTTGGTATGCAAATCCAAGCCCGCCACCATTTTGTTTGAAGGTGCCAACCCACGCCATGCGCATGAATGGGAAGTGTGGAGCGATGCACAGAAAAAGGGCCTAGTGCCCGAGAATAAAATTTTGTGCCCCGGCGTGCTCGACTCGACCAGTAACTTCATTGAGCATCCGCAGTTGATCAAGCAGCGCTTACTGCAATACGCAGGCATTGTGGGCCGCGACCGCGTGATGGCGGGTACTGATTGCGGCTTTGGCACGTTTGCAGGCTTTGGCTCAGTGCACCCGCCCATTGCGTACGCCAAACTTAAAAGCATGGCCGAGGGTGCAGATTTGGCTAGTGCACAATTGTGGAAGTAAACACGTTCAAATAAAAATCATTATGAACACCATCCAACACCCCATTGACACCCGTTTAAACCAGCTCATCAAAAGCCGCACACCCATGCGCGGTTTGTTCAACGGGCTGTGTTCACCCATTCTGGTGGAGATGACCGCCTACGCAGGCTATGATTTCACCATCATTGACAACGAGCACGGCAGCGCCAGTATAGAAACCACCGACCATATGTTGCGTGCAGCCCGCGCTGCAGGCATGCCCGCACTGGTGCGCTGCCTGGAGCAAGACATTGCCCGCACGCTAGACGCAGGCGCGGGCGGCGTGCAAATCCCCATGGTGCACACGCCAGCGCAGGCGCGTGAGATTGTTAAAAAAGTGCGCTACCCGCGTGCTAAAGGTTTTGCCGGTGTAAGCGGTGAGCGGGGTGTGGCCTATTCGGTACGCGCAGCAGGCTATGGCGCTATGGGCGGCCCAGCATGCAACGCGCATAGCAATGAGCACGTGGCCTTGGTCATCATGATCGAGTCGATGGAAGGCGTGAACAACGCCGCAGCCATGGCCGCAGTGGATGGTGTAGACGCAGTGTTTATCGGCCCTAACGATTTGGCACACAGCATGGGCCACGAGAACCGATTTTACGACCCCGAGGTGCAAGCCGCGATTGAAAAAGCCGTGCGTGCCATCGCCTCTACAGGCAAGTGCGCAGGCGTGCTGGCATTAACGCCAGAGGACGAAGCGCGCTACGCCAGCTGGGGCGCAAGCTACTTTGCCAATGTGATTACCAGTGTGTTGACCAAAGCCTTGAAAGACGCTGCCCACGCAGGACGCAGCGGTGAAACTGGAAAATTGAGCTACTAAACTTACGCGTTAGTGTGGATTTGTTGTTGCGCCAGCGCTAATTTGCCATCTAAGCACTAGACAAAGCAAGCCGGTAAATTACACTCAAGCTCATGACAGTGATTGTGGTGATGGGTGTAGCCGGTTGCGGCAAATCAGGCGTAGCGCGCAAACTGGCTGCAGCACGTGGCCTGCCATGGATAGAGGGCGACGAGTTTCATCCCACCGCCAATGTGCACAAAATGCGCGAAGGCATCCCGCTGGACGATGCAGACCGCGCAGGCTGGCTGCACACACTGTGCGATGAAATTCGCAAATATCCCCAAGGCTGCGTGTTGGCCTGCTCAGCGCTTAAGCTGGGTTACCGCGATACCTTTCGAAAACTATCTACGCAAGTGCGTTTTGTGTATTTGCAAATTACGCCTAAAGAGTCATTGCGCCGCGTGGCCGAACGCAGCGGGCACTTTTACCCGCCCAGCTTGGTGCTTAGCCAGTTCGACACGTTAGAAGACCCTACTGGCGAGCCCGACGTGCTCACTATTGATGCCATGGGGCCTAGTGGGTCGATGGTGGAATTTGTGCAGTCGGGTTTATTAACGCTATAAATACTATAGCTTTTTGAGCAATGAATGCTTGGACTACAGGCATATTTCGTTGGTAAATCGTGCTTTTACCGCTTTGGTTTGATACATCAGCTCGCTTGTAGCTGGCTGACGGTTAACGCGAAGGCAGCAGCGTTGATTGAAGACGGCATAACCTTAGCAAACCAAATATACTATGAATTCAACAGCACTATAAGCAATAAATACTTGGACTATCAGCCTAAATGATCGGTAAAACCATACCTAAGCAATCAGCGTAAGTCTTGTATCGTCCACTCCACCAGCTTGTCCAGCGCAGGCCGTGCTGCAGGTGCATTAGGGTGGTTGATGATGCCCAACACGGTGTAGCGCTGGCCGCTGCGGCCCGTGGCGTAGCCAGCCACCGCAGTCACGTCACG
>JANOSN010000918.1:0-3136 GCA_031415895.1 Polaromonas sp.
CTGGACAAAAGTAAGTGGTCGCCTTACGTCTCGTTTAACCTATTTGACAGGTTAAACGTAATGCATCAATGGCTATTCAATTCAATTTTGGCTATTTAGCCATCCCTGAGGCACCGGTCATTCGTGCAACCTGTTTTTCCCGATCAAATAGGCTTGTAGTCCAAGTATTCATTGCTTAGTTAGCTATTATATTTATAGCATAATACATATTTTTATGGTAATTTGGCTCAAATTCAACATGAACTATTCGCCATCGGATTGACCTTTGTATGTGCGTTAGCGCACATACAAGCATTGTGAAGACTGTAATGATTAGTAGTCTTTTTAAAGCCCACTATGATCTTAAAACGCCTTAAGCTTGCCACTAGTCAACGCCATGCGGCGCTAGAGCGGCAGCTACCCTTGTTGGACCCGCATCTATCGCGGCCTGTATACCTTCAGTGCGCTCGTAGATTCTTTGGTTATTACGCACCGTTAGAAGTCAAATTGCTAGAATTGCCATGGTGGGACAGTATTGGCTTTCACTACGTACCAAGGTATAAAACTCCGTACCTTGAGCAAGATCTTCTCGCCATGGGCGACACTGATGAGATATTGGCTAGGTTGCCACGCTGTGAAAACCTTCCAGATACTAAGACATTGGCACATCTTTTGGGATGTCTGTATGTTTTAGAAGGTGCAACATTGGGAGGTCAGATCATCACTAAACACCTGCAAACCAACCTTGGAGTTACCCCCAACAACGGAGGTGCATTTTTTAACGGTTACGGCGCTCACACTGGGCCTAATTGGCTTACGTTTGGAAAAATGCTAATGGTGCAAGCAGAGGGTACCGGTAACGGGGACGACATTATTGATAGTGCCAATGAGACTTTCGCAACTCTAGATCAGTGGTTGTTCCCTATCTCACAAGAAAAAGTATCTGGTCTATGACGAGCAACCCGCCAGATATCTCAACAGCACCTTGGGCAGATGGTCTGTACAGCATTAAGCGCCACGGCCTAACCTTGACCAACTGTGCCAGCGAGCCTGTGCAAACGCCAGGTTGCATACAAGCCCATGGTGCCCTTCTGGTTTTGCGTTTGTCTGATTTATCGATTCTGCAAGCAAGTGAAAACACCTTGCAATATTTAAGGAAAAAACCCGAAGAGTTGCTAAACCATGACGTGGCTATAGTTGTAGGCGCAACTGGAGTTACTCGGTTGCGTGAGATGCTGCAAGACGAGTCTCTGGATCGATGTGCAATCTACGCATTTACTTTGCCAGCCCAAGATAGCATAGCCCCACTAGACGTGTCTATACACACCACTCAAGGTGTAATGATTTTAGAGTTTGAACCCACTGGTCAATCAAGCAACTCTAACGATAAAAATATCTTTTTACTAGTTAAAGCGGCTGTCTCCAGCATGCAAACAGCTGGCTGTTTGCGCGACTTTTGTCAAAATGTAGCCCGCGAGGTGCGCAGTATTACTGGACTAGACCGGGTCATGGTCTACCGCTTTCATGCAGACCATCATGGCGAGGTATTTGCCGAAAATAAACGCGACGATTTATCTGGGTGGTTAGGCCTGCATTACCCAGAAAGTGACATCCCGCAGCCCACACGCGCTATTTTCAAGCGCATTTGGATCCGACCGCTGCCTAATGCAGCCGGACCACTAGTCGAAATTGTGCCGCTGGCTAACCCCGACACTGGTCAACCTTTGAACATGATGCACTGCGCATTACGCGGTGCCTCAGTCATGTACACCGAATATCTGGCAAACATGGGCGTTGCCGCATCGCTCACCATGCCAATTTTGGTCGATGGTGAACTATGGGGCTTGATTGCTTGTCACCACTACACCCCCACCCATTTTTCACACCAAGTGCGATCAGCCTGCGAGTTACTGGCCCAAGTCGCATCGCTGCAGCTCAAAGCCGTTGAGCATAACGAGCAGCTTAGCTATCGCCTGAAGCTAGACACCGTTCACCAGCAACTTGTTCGCAAGGCAGCGTTGGAGGGCGATTTAATGGCACTGTCCGATAGTGAGCCCTCTTTGCTGGACGCAATGGATGCCCAGGGTGCAGCTTTATTTCACTTAGACCGCTGGTGGTGTGCTGGCCAAACACCCACTGAAACGCAACTCAATGCATTAGCACTGTGGCTTGACAAACGGCCTGAGTTCGACTTCAGTACGAGACCAGTCTTTGTGACGGACGCACTCACCAGTTTATACCCGGCCGGTGCAGAAATAGCAGGTGTTGCCAGCGGTGTTCTAGCTGTGCAAATATCGCGCCTTCGTAAAGACCTCATACTGTGGTTTCGCCCAGAGACAGTTCAAACTGTACATTGGGCAGGCAACCCGCACGACAAACCCCTAGTGCCTGGCCCTAACGGGCAGCGACTGAGCCCTCGCGGATCGTTTGCCTTGTTTATCGAATCAGTAAAACAGCGCTCGCTTCCTTGGTCGCCCATGGAGGTAGAGTCTGCTTTGCGCCTACAACTGCTAGTCATGGAAATGGTAATCAGCCGCGCAGAGCAACTTGCTGAGGTGAATCTGGATTTGACCCGCAGTAACGAGGAGCTAGATGCCTTTGCCTACGTGGCATCTCACGATCTCAAGGAACCTTTGCGAGGTATTCACCGCTATGCGCATCAGCTGCTTGAGAGCAGCCAACTGCAGGATACCGAGAACCAACAACGTGTTGAAAGTTTAATGCGGCTGACCGTTCGCATGGACAGTCTGCTCGACTCCCTTCTGCATTTTTCGCGTGTGGGCCGGATAAACCTTGAATTTGAAACTGTCAATTTAAACGAGGTGGTAGAGGAATCACTGGAAATGATTGGTGTGCGTCGAGTAGATAAAAATTGCACCATAGACATGCCACGTCCACTACCTAATGTGCTGTGTGATCGCATACGCGTGCGTGAGATTTACAGCAACCTGCTAAGTAATGCCATGAAATACACTGGGCAAATTTGTCCAAGTATTGAGATTGGCTACGTTGAACACATAACGCAAGACACGTTAGCAAATTCTTTGATAAAAGCCAATGGGCATACCATCCTATATGTGCGCGATGATGGTATTGGCATTGCACCACAGCATTTTGCACAAGTTTTTCGTATGTTCAAACGACTACACGGGCGTGA
>JANOSN010000919.1:0-1705 GCA_031415895.1 Polaromonas sp.
GCAGTCACTGGCAGCGATGGTAGTTATAAGTTTGATGCCAGTACGGCTGGCGAGGGCACCGTAGTATTAGTTAAAAAATCAGGTTTTACAACGACGGCCAAAGACGTGCCGCTGACTGCGGGCCAGACCACACAAATGGACTTTAAGTTGTTAGCTGACCAAGTAAGCACGACATTCAATTCAGCCAATGCGGCTAATATTGCCGTCAACGGTGCTAGCGTGACGCTGGTGGCCAATGCCGTCAAACTGGCCAGCGGCGCAGACTTTACAGGCACAGTAGCTATCGGCGCCAGCTATTACAGCCCCGACACTGCGCTAGGAGCGCAAGCTTTTGCAGGCCCCTACACGGGAATTGATGGCGCTACTGAGTCGCCATTGATTACCATGGGTTTTATCGAAGTCAAACTTACCGACGCAGCCACAGGCGGGGCGCTGCAGCTCAAATCTGGCGCAGCCGCAACACTCACCTTCCCAAGCAGTAGCAATTCGGGCACCGCGACTTCGGTGCCGCTGTGGTTTTACGACGAAACCGCCAAAGTGTGGAAGCGCGAAGGCCAAGCCACACGCCAAAGCAACGGCACCTACCAAGGCAGCGTAGCCCACTTTACGATCTGGAACGCTGACTTCCCAGGCGTGCGTGCCACCATCAAAGGCTGTTTTGTTAACACTGCGGGTCAACCAGTCACCAACGTGGGCTCTACAGAGCTGCGCACCACGGGTTGGAGCAAGCGGATTGGTGGGTTTAATCCCGATGGTAACTTTACGGTTTTAGGCGTGCCTGCGAATCTGCCGATGGAGTTGTACTCCACCGTCACGCCCGCGTCTTTCGCCGCAGTCACCATCCCTGCGCTGGCACCTGGCGAAGTGCGTCAACTACCCTGTAGCACCGCTACTGCCGTGGTCAGCACAGGTAACAACGTGATCAATCCGCCTATTGGCGTGTTTGTTCCACCCGTTCCTGCAACGGGGACGCCAGGCGGCGTTACACCTACTACACCCACTACGCCAGCCGCTGGTACGGCATCGTTTGCAGGCAACTATTTAGGCACTTACACTGGTGCAGAAATGGGCACCTTTAACGTCACTGTAAGCAACGCGGGAGTCATCACAGGCCAAGCAGTATCTACGACCTACCCGGGTCTGGTGTCTGGTGTTTCTGGTCAAGTCTCGGGCAGTGGCGGAGTGACAATAAGCTCTACTGGTACGGCAGGTTCGGCACGGTTCACGGGGACTATTACTGCGTCAGGCGCATTAAGTGGTACATGGGCCTATGTCGGCGCGACAGGCAGCGGCACTTTTAGCGGCCAACGTAACTAAGCTTCCTAAGCTCGGGTATCAGGCGCAGTGGAAATTTTCACTGCGCCTTTTTTGTGGCTCACATTGCACGCTGCCAAAACAATAGCTGCTTGAGCAGTAAATGCATGGACTACTGGCACTTTTCATTGGTAAATGTGCTGATTTAAGTGTTCTATCTTGTGTTTTATCCTGTTGCTTGGTTTGTTGTCCTGTTCGTTGTTTTAGGACGCGCGCCGATGTGGCTTACCCCTATGCCAACCGGGTCTGCGACCCTTGATTGGTTGTCACAGGGGTAAGCCACACCGTCGCACTTGTAATCGGCTGGGGGTCAAACGCATTGATTGCAGCGCTGATTGCGGTCACCACAAACTCACCACCACGTGCCTTCACAGCATCGACCAGGGTGCAG
>JANOSN010000920.1:0-8511 GCA_031415895.1 Polaromonas sp.
GACCAAAACATTAAAAGCACAACTTTGCCTTTAAGCGCTGCCAAGCGAAACGGCTTTTTCTCCTGCGTGCTGCCAGTGATCACTGGGTTAACTATCTCCACAGTTTCAGCTACTTTGGCGGTGATGGGCACTGGCAGTTCAGCACCTTGCTTTTGGGCATGCACGGCAGCAGGCGCCAAGGCGATACTTAGCCAGCATAGCGCAGCCACTAGGGTGCCAAGGTTGTAACGATGACTCATGCGATCACTCCTTTTGGGTTTGTCTTGGTTAGTCGCTAAGATGACGGTCTTCTTACATATGATTGCTTTGCTATGAGCTTTGAAACCGATGTTGGCGCCTTGCATGGTTATTTGATGCGATTTGCACGCCTGCAGCTGCGCAACGACGCTTGGGCTGAAGACGCAGTGTCTGAAACCATGCTGGCCGCCATTGCCAAGCCGCAAGCATTTGCGGGCCAGTCGCAACTGAAAACTTGGTTGGTAGGCATCTTGAAACACAAAGTGATTGACGCTTTGCGAGCCAACCTGCGCGAGGTCAACGCCAGCGACCTGCAGGGCGACCGCGAGAGTGATGAGCTCGATGCCATTGGCTTTAAAGCGGATGGCCATTTTGCCGAGCGCCCCGCCGACTGGGGCAACCCCGATCAAGACTTAAACCAACGACAGTTTATGACCATCATGGATGCCTGTGTCAACAAACTGCCGCCCGTGCAGGGGCGTTTGTTTTTGATGCGTGAATGGCTAGAGATGGATGCCGACGAAGTGTGTAAGGAACTGGGCATCACCGCTACTAACCTGTATGTGCAACTGCATCGGGCACGCTTACGTTTGCGTGAGTGCTTAGAGCTAAACTGGTTTGCACAAACCGCAAGTGTTGCAAAATAAATGCTGCCTCCTTTATTCATCCGCCATTTTTCTATGTCCAGTTATCCGTTTCGCCGTACGTGCAAAGAAGTTGCCAGCCTTGTGGTGGCCAGGGAAGACCGCAACCTAAATGTGACTGAGAAGCTAGCACTGCGCACGCACATGTTTATTTGCAAAGCCTGCCCAGGTTTTGAGCGCCAAGTGCTGACCATGCGCAATGCGATGCGCCAGTGGCGCAACTACGCAGGCAATGTAGATGTAGATCCACCCGCTGCTGAAACTACTGCGCCCTCTGCTGATGCAGCTGCAGATAAAGCGGCCAAATAATCTAACCCCTGCACAGCGCGGCTGCCGTACCAGCTAAGCATTTCGCCATCCACCAGCTGCACTGCGGCATGCGGCAGCCAGTTTTGCACTTCATTCAAATGTTCGTCTTTAAAGCTATAGGGCTCTGACGACAACAATACGCGCTGCACTTGGCCCAACCAAGGCTCGTCGCCACGTAGCACTGGGTAACGCGTCGCCCCGGGTGTGTGCACACCATCGCCCCCATCCACCGCTGGCAGGGTCTGCCAGCCAATCAAACCCAGCATATGGCTGATATAAGTGCCGCGCGCGACCGTCATCCAAGGGTCACGCCATATCAAATACAGCACCTGCGCTGGTTCATGCTGGGTTTGAACAGCCTGCAGTGCATCTAAGCGCTGGTTTAGTTGATGTTTTAAACCCGCGGCTGAAGCACAAACTGTTTTCCACACCTCAGGTTGGGCAGCCAGAGCTGGGCCGAGGGCAGCCAACAATTGGTCTACCAAGGCCAGGTTATCAGCCGGCGTGCACGGATGTGTCACCACGATATTGGGCACCCACTGTCGCAGCAAATCGACCATGGTCTTCTCGTTTTCGTCCACATTGACCACGACGTGCGTGGGGGCAAGAGCGCGGATTTTGTCAATATTGACGGCTTTGGTGCCGCCCACTTTGGAAATCGACCCCACTAATTGCGCAGGGTGGACGCAAAACCCGGTGCGCCCGACCAAATAGGCCGCCATTCCCAACTCTGCAATCAATTCAGTAACGCTGGGGACAAGACTAACGATGCGTAAAGGCGACATATGCTGCGAGGGTAAGTACTGGGTTCGACACAAAGCTATATTCTGGCGCATAATGCACAAGCGTGTACCTTTTGAGTACATGTTGTCGGTGATCGGCTAGTTTCGTGCAGGTATGTGTTTGCTCGTGGACTCCATCGCTTTTTAATTGTGATTGATAGGAGTCCCATTCATGGGCAATAAACTGTACGTTGGCAACTTGCCATATTCTGTTCGCGACGAAGACCTGCACGAGGCATTCAGTGCCTTCGGCGGCGTAACCAGCGCTAAAGTAATGATGGAGCGCGATACCGGTCGCTCTAAGGGTTTCGGCTTTGTCGAGATGGCCAGCGATGCGGAAGCATTAGCAGGCGTTGAAGGCATGAACGGCCAACAACTCGGTGGCCGTGCCATCGTAGTGAACGAAGCCCGTCCGATGGAGGCACGTCCTCCACGCACTGGTGGCGGCGGTTTCGGCGGCGGTCGTAGTGGCGGCGGCGGCGGCGGCTTTGGCGGCGGCGGCGGTGGTGGTTACGGCGGCGGCGGTGGTGGTGGTCGTCGCGAAGGCGGCGGTGGCTACGGCGGTGGTGGTGGCGGCGGCGGTGACGGCGGTTTCCGTAGTCCCTACGGCGGCGGCGGTCGCAGTGGCGGCGGTGGCACCGGTGGTGGTGGTGGACGTGGTGGCTACTAAGCCCTATTAACCCACCCATTGGAAACTTAGTTTCCGTGAAAAAAGCCCCGAATAGGGGCTTTTTTATGGCCAAAATTTAGCTACTGCACGGTAGACATGTTAATTGAAGATCTAAAATCGTAAGTTAAGTGTAAAAAGCCGTAAATATAGTAATTCTTATGGAGCTGCATGCACAATCAGATGTGGCACAAGCAGCCAATTTAACGCACTTTGTGCGACACTGAATTAACATTAAAAGCTAGGGCACGCGCTATGGGATTTTTTAATTGGTTCGCTGCAAAACCTGCTGCCAAGCAAAGCCTCTCGGCACAAACTGATATCCATGCTACCTTGGCGGACGCCACGCGGCCATTTACTACCAATGGCAAAGCGCCGCCTGCCAGCAACAACGCCAACCCAACCCAGCGCTTAGAGCAACGCCGCACTGAACGCAACGCACGTCGCGAGCTGTTGTTTCAGGTAATTCGCGAATCTATGGTGCGTGCAGGCATTTTGTCGTCTGCATTTAAATTCAAAGTGTTAGCGCTCGACCAGCGAGGACAAACATTTTTGGTCATGATTGATTTGTCAGCAGAGTTTGCTGGTGAGACAGACAAGCTCAATGAAATCGAGGCTTTGATTTCTCAGAGTGCAAAAAACCGTTTTGATCTAATTGTGCAGGCCGTGTATTGGCGCTTCTACGACAGTGCAGTAAGCAACAGCGTAAGCCGGGCCAACAGTGCGGCCAGTGCGCCTGCGCCATTCTTTGGTCTGCCAGCTGCTGTTAAAGCGCCCTTGCAGCCCATGGCGCCTTTTACTTCGCCAGCAACCACGCCTGTAGCCGCGTTTACAGCAAGAGCTATCACGACACCCACTACTGCAGCAGCAAGTAGCACTGCGCCAGATTTTGCTACTACAACGCAGATGACGCCTGTCGTACAACGGCCTGCCGCTAAAGCCGTACTTGGTGTGGACCCTCTGGAGCAAGACGAAGTGGCCGCATTCAAGCGTGCACTGGCATCGGGCGCTCAACCTGGTTTATCGATTCCGTTGGGCAGCTCTAACCCTATACCACCGCAGCGCGCACCTGTTGCTGTTGCTGCAGCAGCCACACCCGTAGCCGCACGCGCGCCCATCATGTCAGCAGCCAAGCCTGCTATGCCGCACCCTGCCACTTTGGCCGCCGCCGCTGCCGCCAAAGCGGCATCTATGGCGGCTATCAACAACAAGCTGCTACTAACTGGCTACGAAGACACCGAAATGCCCGACCCAGATGCACCGATGATCGGCCTGAGCACCACGCAATACGGCGAACTGCGCTAGCTATGCACACCGTGCACACCGACCTTCCTGTCAGCGAGTATTTGCGCAGCCACATCCGCACAGTGCCTGACTGGCCTGCGCCGGGTGTGCAGTTTCGTGACATCACTCCGTTACTACAAAACCCGCGAGTATTTCGCGTGTTGATTGATGCGTTTGTGCACCGCTACATGGACCCCGCCCTGCGCCCCGATGTGGTGGCTGGTTTAGATGCGCGCGGCTTTATTTTAGGTGCAGTGGTGGCCTATGAGCTGAACGTAGGTTTTGTACCGATTCGTAAAAAAGGCAAGTTGCCATTTACAACTGTAGAAGAGACCTACGAGCTTGAATACGGCAGTGCTACGGTGCAGTTGCACACAGACGCAGTTACCCAAGGTCAGCGCGTGCTGTTGATTGATGATTTGATTGCTACCGGCGGCACCATGATGGCAGGCAAGAAGCTGCTAGAGAAACTTGGTGCCACTGTGATGGAAGGTGCCGCCATTGTCGACTTGCCAGAGCTGGATGGCTCGGCCAAGCTGCGCGCCAGCGGCCTGTCGCTATTTACTTTGGTAGATTTTGCAGGCCACTAAGGCCATGCTTTTCAGGGCCTGATGGCCACCACCCCATTACGCGGGGTTACAAAGCAACTACCTAGCTTTGCACGAGCAGGTGGTCATTTGCATTGCAACAGGCGTTATAAACATACGATAAACAGCGCTTCGAGGCGCGACAAGAAAGGGATCGTATGAATGCTGCTATGACTCTCCCCCACATAGACACCACGGCCACAGGTGCGCCCAGCGCCTACCGTCACAATGTATTGCCAGCTGAATCGGCAAATACCAAGCCACTATGGGCAGCCATTGCTGTGCTGGGGATATGTGTATTGGCCATGGCTGCCAGCTTAGTGCACATACAGCGCCAGCCAGCCGAGCCCGATGCGCAAGGCTTAGTGCCTAGCATGCAGCAACTGATGTCTACCGGCAATGCTACACAAGCGGTTGAAGATGCCAATAAATCTGCAGAAAAATCTGCTTTAGTCCAAGGATCTATTGCTCAACCAGCTATTAAATCAATAGCAAAACCGGTGCCTTCTCCATCACCTCAGGCGGTAGCCATTAAAACCCCGGGTGGTGCGCAGAGCAGTGCAGCCCGCGATAGCGACTTGCAAGCAGCGCCTGCGCCTGTGCAAACGCAGGTTGCACCCGTATGTGCAAGCTGCGGCACCATCGCCGGCGTCACACCTATCACCCGCGAGGGTCAAGGCTCAGGCGTGGGCGCTGTAGCCGGTGGTGTGGTGGGTGCCGTACTAGGCAATCAAGTAGGCCAAGGCAACGGACGCACCGCTGCAACCATATTGGGCGCAGTCGGCGGCGGTTGGGCGGGCAATAAGATTGAGAAAAACGTTAAAAAACAAACGGTATATGCCGTGCGTGTGCGCATGGACGATGGCTCGGTGCGCAACTTTGAACAAGCCGCAGCGCCTGCAATGGGTGCCAAGGTGACGGTGGACGGCAATACCTTGCGATCTAGCGACGGTGGTGAGTTAGCACCTGCGCCAGCGGCAAAGGCCAAACGCAACAACCAACCCGCTACGCAACCTGCAATCGCCAACAGCACTTACACTGGCGGCAGATAAAGTGGGTAGCGTGGTGCACTAAGCCGATGCAGCGCCCTATGGTTTTAAGTAAAATATTAGCTCAACACCACCGAGCTTAAGCGGCGGCGGTAGGTAGCGACTGTTGGGTCTTGCGGCGGAATATGACCATCAGCCACCTTGACCTTGGGTGGCTCGATAATTTCTAAAATTGCCACAAAGGCTTTGCGTGCAATACCCTCAGCCCAGCCTTTGTCACGCATCAAAATCTCCAGCAACTCGTCCATGGCATCAGTCCAACGGCGCTGGGAAATATACCATTGTGCTAATTGAAACCGGGTTTCAAAGTCACGCTTGTTGGTTACGATTTGAGTGGCGAATTGGGCGATAGTCCCAGTATTTATTGCTCGGACAGCTACAAAATCAATAGCATTAAAGATGAATTGCACTGCCTCAAACTGCCTGTGGGTTTTAGCTCTGGCAATGACGGGTGCGAAGGCTACTTTGGCATCGTCGTCGCGCCCCGCCAGCAGCAGGCTGCGCAGCAGGTCAAAGCGCGCAGCATCGTTATCGGGCGCTAGGGCTACTGCTTGTGTCAGCACCGCAATCGCATCATCACTGCCGGGTATTAACGTCTCGGGCTCTTCAATTTCTGCCTCTGGCTCTTGCAGTGCAGGCGGTATGTGTTTGTCTAAAAACTCTCTTATCTTGCCTTCGGGCAGAGCACCGGTAAACCCATCCGCAGGTTGCCCGCCCACCATCAGCACGCAGGTAGGAATGCTGCGAATGCCAAAGGCAGCTGACAGTTGCTGCTCATCGTCTGAATTGATTTTGACCAGCTTGAAACGGCCTGCGTAGTCGATCTCTAATTTTTCTAAAATCGGGCCTAGCGATTTGCAAGGCCCGCACCATGGAGCCCAAAAATCTACCAGCACAGGTGTGGTCATCGAGGCTTGTACTACCTCTGCATCAAAGTTTTCAATGGTTGCGTCGATCATGGGGGGTTATTAGGCTAAGGGCTGGATGAAGAGAACGTAAAATGGGCGCATGAAAAACATACACATCGGCGTTGTGATGGGGTCTAGCTCTGACTGGGACACCATGCAGCATGCCGTGCAGATTTTGACCGACTTTGGCATCCCGCACGAGGCTAAAGTCGTCTCCGCCCACCGCATGCCAGATGACATGTTTGCCTATGCTGCCAGCGCAGCCCAGCGCGGCTTGGTGGCTATTATCGCCGGGGCGGGCGGGGCAGCGCACTTGCCGGGCATGTTGGCCGCTAAAACCACTGTGCCGGTGCTGGGTGTACCCGTTGCTTCTAAGCACTTATCGGGTGTTGATTCGCTGCACAGCATTGTGCAAATGCCCAAGGGCATACCAGTGGCCACCTTCGCGATTGGCGCAGCAGGTGCGGCCAATGCTGCGCTGTTTGCGGTGGCTATGCTGGCCCTGCACGATAGCACTCTCAAGGCCCAGCTAGACGCCTACCGCACCACCCAAACCGAGGCTGCGCGCGCTATGCAGTTACCCCCACTATGAAACCTATTCTTCCCGGTGCCGCTTTGGCCGATGGCCGCCAACCTACTCTGGGGGTGATGGGCGGTGGGCAGCTAGGCCGCATGTTTGTGCAGGCGGCACAGCGAATGGGCTACTTTACTGTGGTGCTAGACGCTGACCCTGCCAGCCCAGCAGGCCAAGTCAGCCAATACCATATTGCAGCAGACTATCTGGACGAGCAGGGCCTGGCCCAGCTGATGCAGCGCAGCGCAGCGATTACCACTGAGTTTGAAAATGTACCTGCACCAGCACTGCTTACCCTAGGCGCACACCGGCCTGTGGCACCTAATGCCCAGTGTGTGGCGATAGCCCAAGACCGCCGTGAAGAAAAAGCCAAACTGGTAGAGCTAGCGCGAAGCGCAGGTGCGCCAGCTGGCGTAGCGCCTGTGCCTTACGCTGTGATTGAGCAAGCTGCTGACTTGGCTACCGTACCCGAATATTGCTTGCCCGGTTTGCTGAAAACCGCAACCTTAGGCTATGACGGTAAAGGCCAAGTCAAAGTCGCCACGCGCGAACAATTGGCCGCAGCTTGGCAAGAGCTAGGCAGCGTGCCCTGTGTGTTAGAGCAGTTCACCACCTTAGCCGCTGAATGCTCAGTGATCGTAGCGCGCGGTCCTGATGGGCAGATGGTGACATTGCCCGTTGCACGCAACGTTCACGTCAATGGTATCTTGGCTGTTAGTGAAGTTTACCAAGATAATCTGCCTGATGCCCTAGCAAACACTGCTCATAATGCTGCTAAATTCATAGCGGAGGGCCTTGAGTATACCGGCGTGCTGTGTGTCGAGTTTTTTGTATTGCCCGATGCACAAGGCAAGGTAAGTGCCACCAGCCGCTTAACCGTCAACGAGATCGCACCGCGCCCGCACAACAGCGGCCACTGGAGCATGGATGGCTGCAACGTGAGCCAGTTTGAACTGCAAGTGCGCACCTTATGCGGCTTGCCGCTACCTGAGCCGCGCCAACACTCAGCCAGTGTCATGCTTAATTTGTTGGGCGATGTTTGGTTTGGCGAAGGCGACAAAGCAGTCACACCTGACTGGGCCGGTGTGCTGGCCTTGCCGGGCACCCATTTGCACTTGTACGGTAAACTGCAAGCGCGCAAAGGGCGCAAGATGGGCCATTTAAACATCACTGCAGCCACCGCAGAGCAAGCCCGCGCTACTGCACAGCAAGCCGCCGCACTGCTAGGCATTGCTTGGGTTTAAGCGCCTTCAGTCAATACCTGCCGTTGCTATTTTTGTCATCTGTGTCTGCCGTACCCACCCCATTGCCTCTGCTTAATGTTGAGCAGGGTGCCGATCTGCTAGCTGCTGGCGAACTATTGGCCTTTCCAACTGAAACGGTGTATGGCCTAGGCGCTGATGCTTGTAACGATACCGCGGTAGCCAAGATTTTTGGTGCCAAAGGTCGCCCGGCAGACCACCCGCTGAT
>JANOSN010000921.1:0-1309 GCA_031415895.1 Polaromonas sp.
TCAACATTCAAGGAAAATTATGGCAAACGTAAATGAAACACTCGAAGCTTTGATGCAAATCGACGGAGCAGGCGCAATGTGCTTGGTAGACGCCAACAGTGGCATGGTGCTGGGTAAAGCGGGTGGCGGCGTCAACTTAGACGTAGCAGCCGCAGGCAACACCGAAGTGGTGCGTGCCAAACTAAAGACTATGAAGGCTTTGGGCATCACAGGCAGCATCGAAGATATTTTGATCACGCTTGATACCCAGTACCACATCATCCGCTTGATCCCTCACAAGCCGGGTCTGTTTATCTACGCAGTACTAGACAAAGCTAAGTCCAACCTGGCTATGGCACGCTACAAAATCATGGACGTAGAAAAAGCTTTGGTTGTTTGATACATCAGTTTTTAAACTAGCCTGTGCGACTTTAAGTTGCACAGGCTTTTTTTATGTACAAAATCAACGTTTGGGTTCCACATCCGTTACATCGTCCATGCCACTGCGCTTAGGTTTACTAAGATTTTCTGTGCCTCGCTCAGCCCGCTTAAATACTTGGTCAAACCCTGCACGCGGGCCCATGCGCATGACAAATGGGTTCACAGGCTGACCGGTCAGCTTGCACCACAGGGCACGCACGCACCATAGCACTAGCAAAACCAGCATCAGCACGATTAAGCTGGCAGCAAAAATTAAACCTGCCACGATCAGCAGTGCACGAACTAAAAAACGAATAACGATATTCATGGTGTGATGTTAACTTGACTTCAAGCGGGCTTGACTGCGTCTGCCGCCGCGCCCAGTGGTGACTGGCCAGTAAACTTAAACACCCCCGGCGCTTGGATAGGGTCTACGCCCACAGAAACCGTGCTTTTAGGTGAAAAGCGGCCTTCTAAAATTAGTGTGGACAGCGGATTTTCAATACGCTGCTGGATAGCGCGTTTGAGCGGCCTGGCACCAAACACAGGGTCAAAACCTACTTTGGCCAGTTCAGCCACAGCTTGGGCAGATACCTCTAAGCCTAGGTCCATCTTTTCTAAACGCTGCGTCAGGGTTTTCAGCTGAATTTTGGCAATGGCTTCAATGTGCTGCGCATCCAGCGCGTGGAACACCACGGTTTCGTCAATGCGGTTTAAAAACTCGGGCCTGAAGTGATTTTTCAACTCGTCCCATACCGCATCTTTCATCTCGTCGTAAGGCTTACCCGCCATGCTTTGAATGATGTGGCTGCCAATATTACTGGTCATCACAATGATGGTATTTTTAAAGTCCACTGTGCGCCCTTGGCCGTCGGTCAGGCGGCCATCGTCTAGCACTTGCAGTAGCACG
>JANOSN010000922.1:0-5900 GCA_031415895.1 Polaromonas sp.
CCCGCCCGAGCTTTCCTGCCAAGCTGCCTGCTACGAAAAACATAGCTACCCGAGCAATAAATACTTGGACTACAGGCCAAAAAGACTCCCAAAATACTGTTGTAGCAGCTAAAACCGGCCTGTACAGCCCAGCAGCACAAAGCACTGGCATTGGCTTAGAGTCCAGCGCCGTGCGCCAACGCATGGTAGACAAGCTGGCTGCACAAGGCATTACTGACGCAGCCCTGCTACACGCCATGCGCACGGTAGAGCGCCACCGTTTTGTAGACACTGCACTGGTAGGCCAAGCTTACGAAGACACCAGCTTACCCATCGGCCTGGGCCAAACTATTTCAAAACCCAATGTCGTAGCCCGCATGATCGAGCTGCTGCGCCTTGGCCAGGCACTGCAAGCACCAGCCAGCACGCAGCGCGCAGGCCGCGATCTACAGAAAACACGGTCCGCAGGCCGAGTGTTGGAGATCGGTACCGGCTGCGGCTACCAAGCCGCAGTGCTGGCCCAGCTGTGCAGCGAGGTGTACAGCATAGAGCGCCTGCGCGGCCTGCACGACAAAGCGCGCGAGAACTTGCGACCTTACAAAATTGCCCATTTACACCTGCTGCTGGGCGATGGCATGCTGGGCTATGACAAAGGCGGGCCTTATGCTGGCATCATTGCCGCAGCAGGTGGCGATGCTATACCGCCAGCTTGGATAGACCAATTGGCGATAGGTGGCCGTATTGTGGCCCCTATGGTGATGGCCACAGGCGCACAGGCCCTGGTGGTACTGGACAAAACCCCCCAGGGTGTAACGCAAACAGTGCTGGAAGCCGTGCACTTTGTACCGTTAAAATCGGGTGTAATGTAATTGATTGATCCACCTGTGATCACAACGAGGTTTGAATGAATCCACAGCGAAACCCTTTATCCCTCCCATCTCTCAAATCCTGCGGCATTTGGGCTGTTTTGGCCTTAAGTGCTTTATTAGTTGGCTGCAGCAGCACATCGCTTAACCGCGCCCCCGTAGAAGACCGTGGCGTACCCACTGCAGGCAGCGCTACACCCAGCAGCCCCACAGGCACTAGCACCTCATCTGTGGCCACAGCTATACCCGCTGCTATTAAGCCCTTACCAGGCGCTGAAAACGCTGGCAAGCCCGGCTACTACACCGTCAAACCCGGCGACACCATGATTCGCATTGGCCTAGAAACTGGCCAAAACTGGAAAGATGTCACCCGCTGGAACGGTTTAGAGAACCCTAACCTGATTGAAGTAGGCCAAGTGCTGCGCGTAATTGCACCCGGTACCTCGGCTGATGTAACGCCCGGCGCGTTTATTCCGCGCCCCGTAGCACCGCCTGCCCCGGCAGTGGCCAGCAGCATTCCCCCAGCAGGCACGCGCACTGCTGCAGCGCCTACTGCTGCCGTTAGTACACCCGCCGCGCCTGTAGCCGCTGCGCCAGTGCCCGCAGCATCGTCAGGCGGTGACGATGAAGTGGCGTGGATTTGGCCTACAACTGGCAGCGTAATTGCTGGCTTTGACGAAGCCAAAAACAAAGGCCTAGACATTTCAGGCAAGGCGGGTGACCCCGTACTAGCCGCAGGCGATGGCCGCGTAGTGTATGCAGGCTCTGGGCTGCGTGGCTACGGCAACTTGGTAATTTTGAAGCACAACAATACCTACCTCACCGCTTATGCACACAACCAAACCTTGCTCGTTAAAGAAGACCAAAACGTGCGCAAAGGCCAAAAGATTGCCGAGATGGGCCAAAGCGATGCCGACCGCGTGAAGCTGCACTTTGAAATTCGCCGCCAAGGCAAGCCGGTTGATCCTGCGCGCTTCTTACCAGCGCGTTAACATTCGCTCGTTAATTCTTAATTTACCCTTAAAGCTGCGCTGAGCATATCGTTCTGCGCAGCTTTTTTGCTTTTAAAGATTGCTGTTATGACTTGGCCTGTACTTGTATTTGACATCGAATCCATCCCCGACATTGCAGGCCTGCGTGCATTAGGCGATGCCCCCGCAGACCACACCGACGCGCAGGTGTACGAGGCTTGGGTGGCAGAGCGCAAGGCCGCCAATAAATCCGACTTTATGCCCCTGCACCTGCAGCGCATCTTGTGCATCAGCGCCGTGTTTCGTAATGCCGATGGTCTGAAGATTCATTCATTGGTCGATAAAGACGACAACTCCGAAGGCAAAATTATTCAACAGTTTTTTAACATCGTTGAAAAACACGTGCCGCAACTGGTCAGCTGGAACGGCGGCGGGTTCGATTTGCCAGTACTTAACTATCGCGGCCTAAAACACGGTGTGGTGGCTGACAAATATTGGGAGATGGGCGAGGGCGGCAGCTACGGCGATAAAGAGTTCAAGTGGAACAACTACATCAGCCGCTACCACATGCGCCACCTCGATTTGATGGACCTGCTAGCCATGTACCAACCCAAAGCCAACGCCCCCCTAGACGCCATGGCCAAGCTGTGCGGCTTTCCCGGCAAGCTAGGCATGGACGGCAGCCAGGTCTACCCGCAATACCTAGCCGGCAAAACCGACGACATACGCCGCTACTGCGAAACCGACGTCATGAACACCTATCTGGTTTACGCCCGATTCCAAAAAATGCGCGGTGGGTTTACCGAGGCTGAATACGACCAAGAGATTGACTATGTGAAAGAAACCCTGGGCAACTTAGCGCCCAATGAGGCGCATTGGGATGAGTATTTAAAGGCTTGGGGTTAAGGGTAGTTTGATTTGGCTGATTTACAAATTTCGGTTGAAGGTGCTGTTGCTTGCATAGAAAATAATTCTACAGAGGATATTGGCAATGGCACAAGACGCGCAAGGCTGTCCAGGAGGCTCAAGCATATGCAGTGTGCGCGACTTAAAAATCTCCAAGAGATTGATAACAATGCAAGATCAATCAACCCACTAAATTTTGTATGACCTGCATCGGCAAGAAAAGACGCTGCTCTTGCGAACTCAACGACATAAAGCCCATGTGTTTATAGAAACTTACTGCTTTGCTGTCTTTTGCCTCCACCAGCACACCTGCAACCGCTAGCATTTCGCGTGCTTGAAGCACTTTTTTGCAGGCATCGATCAGAATTACAGATCCTAGACCTTGGCCTTGGTAGTCCTGTGACACTGCCAGTCTGCCAACCAAGGCCACCGGAATGGGGTACCGTGGCAACTTTTTGGCTACTTGCGAAGGTAGCTCGGTGCATTGCACGCTGGCTGCGCTTAGGGTGTAGAAGCCTGCTACGTGCGATGGGTCGTCTTGCGGGCTGATGACAAACACGCGGGCTACGTTGCGGCGCACATCTTGTGTGGCGTAGCGGTGAATATAGTCATTCAGCGGGGTTTGGCCGCAGTCAAATGCTGCGGTGTCAGCCTGTTTGTCCAGGCTGCGAATGGCGAACTGCATTAAGCGCTCGTCAGCATTTTTAAGTGGCGTTTTTGTGCGCGTAGCAAAGCGGCATTGGGCTTGGCGGACGCGTCGATAGCTGTCATAAAAGCATCAAAATCAGCACGCTTGAGCTGTATCGCATCTTGCAGGCGGTGGTACTCCTGTGACGACACAACAAAGGCTAATTCACGACCGTTTTTTTCAATGGCCACAGGTTCTACCAAAGCACTTTGCAGCACTTGGCCGAATCGGGTTTTGGCATCAGTAGCAGTGAGAGTGAGCATTTTTAATCTCCAATTAACTGGGTTATTATAGTCAAAATGATTAAATTGATCATTTTGGGTTGTATATGATGTTTTAGATCATTACAACCGCAATGCCCCCGCATACCCCGTCATCTCCAGATACCCACGGCCTACGTGCTTATTGTTGCTGTCAAACACGTCGCTTAGGCCTTCCCAATAAATTGCACCTGTGGTGCTGCGGCTGTCTAGCTCTTGGTTGGGGATAAGCGCTTTGACGGTGTAGTAATCAGCGGGGGTGCGCACCAGCCATTCGATGGGGTACTTGGCCCCTGTGGCGGGGCTGGTCCAGCCTTTGAGTGCTTGAAAAGCCACCTCGCCGCGTTGGGCAATAAAGGTTTTCAGCCCGCTGCTGGAGGTGGCGCGAAACGAGCCGCCAGTCCACAGGCTGGAACCGTCTTTTTTGCGCAGTTGGAAGGCGGTGAGGGCGCTGCCGTCAAACAAGTTCATGCCTACCCAGTCCCAGCCTACGGCCTCGGGGTGCAATAGCTCTTGGCTCCACTCATGATCTAGCCAGGCAGTGGCCTTGGACGCATCGCTTAATACGATGCGTTTGCCTTGCAAGGTGACGGTGCCAGTGGCGCGCAGCTGGGGCTGGCTGTAGTAGTAGCTAGCTTGTTTTTCGTCAGGGCCTTTGCGTGACAGGCCGTTGTTGCCTTGCAGCAGCAGTGGTTGGCTGGGGGTAAATTGCAAATCAAATTCAAATTCTCGCGCCTTGATGCGTGCGCTGTACATGCCGGTGGCGGCGCTGCGCTGCAGTGTCCAGTCGCGCAGTTTGACTTGCGTGTCAAGCTCAGCTGCTTGCGCTATGCCAAAGCCTGCGCGTGCGATGCGCTGGTCGTGCCACAGTTTTTTGCCTTGCACATCGGTCACGGCGCAGTGGGCAAACAGCAGCTGTTTGGCTGCAAACTGCGACTGCATGTTTTGTGTGGCTTCAATGCGAGAGCGAAAGAAGGTGACTTGAAAGCCTATGTCGCGGCCATCCGCCTGCCCGTAGCCAGTGATGTACCACCACTCGGTGCGATGGTCTGGGTGCGCGCCGTGGTCGCGTGGGAAGGCGAGGGTGCGCTCGGGTAGGGCGTGGGCTGTGGGTAGCAAGGCTGATGCTCCCAGAGTCAAGCCTAGCCGCGCTAAAGAACGCTTCGACAAGCTCAGCGCGAACGGGTTGGGCTGCATCACCAGTCCTCTTTGACTGCCAGCACCGCGTCGTGCCCTGCGGCTGCACGGCCTGCTAGCCATGCGGTGATGGTGCCTGCAGCGATGACGGCTAGGCACAGCAATGCAAGGCGCAGCCACGGTATGGTCATGTCCATCGTCCAATGAAAGCTTTGCGGGTTGACTACATGCACCAAAATCCAAGACACCAATAAACCCAGCGCGCAACCAGCAGCGGCGCCTATGGCTGTCCACGCCGCGCCTTCACTGGCTACCACTTGCAAAATTTGCCTGCGCGTGAGGCCTAGGTGCGCTAGCAGGCCAAACTCTTTGCGCCGCGCCAGCACCTGCGCGCTAAAGCTGGCGGCTACACCAAACAAACCAATGGCAATGGCTACCGCCTGCAGCCAGTAGGTGACGGCAAAGCTGCGGTCAAAAATGCGCAATGACATATCGCGTATCTCACGGGCGCTGGCAAACTCCACTAGCTTGGTGATGTCAATGCTGGCTTTGCCATCACTGCCTGTCGCACCGCCTGCATCTTTAGCCCATTGGGTGCTAACGTAGTTGCTAATGGCTGTTTGCACTGCAGCTGTGTCTGCGCCATCAGCTGGCCACACAGATAGGTCATTGACTTTGTCGTCGCCCGTCATGCGCACATAGGCAGCTTGGTCTATGGCAATAGCGCCAAACTGGCGTGCGTAGTCGCGCCAAATACCTGCTACATAAAAACCAGAATTTGCTACATTTTTAATAGCTGCTTGAGTAGTAGATACTTGGACTACAGGCATATTTAACTGGAAAACAGCCCCTAACTTAGCGCCATACAGATCGACCATGGCCTCGCTCACATAAATAGGCACGGCGCCTCTTGGCACGCTGGCATCGGGCAGGGCGGTGCTGCCCACCATGGGCAAATCGGTGGCGGGGTTGTCCAGCGGCCGGGCAATTAGCATCACGCTGGGCTGCGCTGGGTCAAGCTGCAACTGCACAGTGCGCAGGCCGCTTACGCGCGCTACACCGGGCAGCTGGCCCATAGCCTGCACCTGGGCGC
>JANOSN010000923.1:0-6386 GCA_031415895.1 Polaromonas sp.
CGGCGTGTATGCCCAAGGCATCGACAAGGTCGTCAAAGTCAGTGAAAACGAAATTGACGTGATGCTGAAAGCGCCCAACCCGGTGCTGATGAACCAGCTGACCGAGCTGCGCATGATGAGCAAGGCCTGGTCTGAGAAAAATAAATCCACCGAGCCGAAAGACATCAAAACTAAAGACGAAAGCTTTGCCCACCGCAACGCTATGGGTACCGGGCCTTTTATGGTGAAAGAATGGCAACCTGACCAAAAATTGGTGTTGGTGCGCAACCCCAACTGGTGGGGCAAGATGGAAGGCAACCTGACCGAGATCGTCTACACACCAGTCAAGTCTGAGGCCACGCGTGTAGCCGCGCTGCTGTCTGGCGAGGTGGACATGCTGCTAGACCCTAGCCCGCAAGACTTGGGCCGTATGCGCAGCAATACGGCACTCAAGGTAATAGATGGCGCTGAAAACCGCACTATCTTCTTCGGTATGGACCAGTTTCGTGACGAGCTAGTAGGCTCTAACGTCAAAGGTAAAAACCCGCTTAAAGACGTTCGCGTACGTAAAGCTTTGTACCAAGCGATTGACAGCAACACACTGAACCGAGTGACCATGCGCGGCCTAAGCCAACCGACTGGCACCTTGGTATCGCCACAAGTTAATGGCTGGACTAAAAAGCTGGATGCCCGCTGGCCCTACGATATTGAAGGCGCTAAAAAACTGCTGGCCGACGCAGGCTACAAAGATGGTTTTGAAGTGGACTTTGCCTGCCCCAACAACCGCTACATCAGCGACGAAGAAATCTGCCAAGCAGTTACCGCCATGTGGGCGCGCGTGGGCGTCAAAGCCAAGCTGCGCACTTTGCCACTGGTCACCTACTTTCCGATGATTCAGCGTTATGAAGCCAGCATTTATATGCTGGGTTGGGGCGTGCCTACGTTTGATGCGCTGTACAGCTTGCAGTCGCTCACACGCAGCGTGGGCGCGGGTGGTGACGGTAACTACAACGTGGGCCGCTACTCTAACCCGCAGATGGACGCACTGGTCGAGCGTATCAAGAAAGAAACCGATGCGAAAAACCGTAACGACTTGATTGAAAAAGCGCTCGATTTATCGCACCAAGACGTGTCGCACATTCCGCTACACAACCAGATCATTCCGTGGGTTATGAAAAAGAATATTGACCTGGTGCACCGTGCGGACAACCGCATTGACTGGCGCTTAGTTAAAGTCAATTAATCGCTTGATCATCACTAATCTAGCAAGTGACAAAAAGCCCTTCGGGGCTTTTTTTACTTTAGCCCACGGGTCGGCAAAAATTGCCACCCAACGAATGTGACAAATTAAAGGAAATCCCGCTATTGGCAAGCGTCTTGCTCTGCTAGGATGTAAAGCTTACTAATTAGATTTCATGTTCGCATTTATTATTCAGCGCCTATTACAAGCGGTGGTCGTGATGGTCACCGTTGCCTTGATAGCCTTCATGCTGTTTCAGTATGTAGGTGACCCCGTAGTGTTTTTGCTGGGGCAAGATGCTACCCCTGAGCAAATTCGTGAGCTGCGCGCGGATTTGGGGCTGGACAAATCCTTTGTGGTGCAGTTTTGGAATTTTCTAGCCAATGCTGTGCAAGGCGAGTTTGGTTTAAGCCTGCGCCAAGGCTCTAAGGTGTCGCGTTTGATCGCCGAGCGCTTGCCCGCTACGCTAGAGCTGGCGTTAGTGGCGGCTGTGTTGGCTTTGGCGCTAGGTATTCCGATGGGTGTGTACGCAGCACTCAAGCGGGGTACATTTTTAAGCCAACTTTTCATGACCATCTCTTTGCTAGGCGTGTCGCTGCCTACCTTCTTGATCGGCATTATGTTGATTTTGATTTTCGCTGTGGGCCTAGGCTGGTTTCCTAGCTTTGGCCGTGGTGATGTAGTGCAGTTTGGCTGGTGGTCGTCAGGCTTGGCCACCGCTAAGGGCTGGCACCACATTGTGCTGCCCGCTATTACCTTAGCAGTGTTTCAGCTTACGCTCATCATGCGCTTGGTGCGCGCTGAAATGCTAGAAGTGTTGCGCACTGATTATGTGAAGTTTGCGCGCGCACGTGGCCTGACTAACAGCGCGATTCACTTTGGGCATGCACTGAAAAATACTTTGGTGCCCGTCATCACCATCACCGGTTTGCAGTTGGGTGCGCTAATTGCTTTTGCCATCATCACCGAAACCGTGTTTCAGTGGCCCGGCATGGGGCTGCTGTTTATTCAAGCGGTAACGTTTGCTGATATTCCCGTCATGGCAGCTTACCTGTGTTTGATTGCCTTGATATTTGTGGTGATCAACTTGGTGGTTGATCTTTTGTATTTTGCTGTCGACCCACGCCTGCGCATAGGTAAAGCACAAGGACACTGATGCTGGCACCGCTCAAAAAATCAGGTTTACATGCGGGCGGGCGGGCGTTTGCGCAGATTAGCGCTTTCCACCCCGAGCTGACTGCGTTTCGCCGTGACTTGCATGCCCACCCCGAGCTAGGCTTTGAAGAGGTGTACACCGCTGGCCGTGTGAAGCAAGCACTAGAGCTGTGCGGTGTGGACGAGATTCATACGGGGATTGGCAAAACGGGTGTTGTGGGTTTAATTCGCGGTAAGTCGCGCAGCGACAACATGGTGGCCCTGCGCGCTGACATGGACGCACTGCCCATGTCAGAGGACAACGCCTTTGCATGGAAGTCTGCCACCCCCGGGCGCATGCATGGCTGCGGGCATGATGGCCACACCACCATGCTGGTGGGCGCTGCCCGTTACCTGGCCGAGACGCGCAATTTTGATGGCACGGCCGTGCTGATATTTCAACCCGCAGAAGAAGGACGCGGCGGCGCGGCGGCGATGATGGCGGATGGTTTGTTTGACCGCTTTCCCGTCACTGCAGCGTACGCTATGCACAACTGGCCTGCTATGCCGCCCGGCATGGTGGGTATCAACCCTGGCCCCATGATGGCCGCTGCAGACCGCATCACCATCACCATCACTGGCAAAGGCGGACACGGTGCACACGCCTATATGACGATTGACCCTGTGTTGGTAGCGGGGCACATTATTACAGCAGTGCAAAGCATTGTCTCGCGCAACGTCAAAGCTGTGGACTCTGCAGTGATCAGCCTGTGTGCTATGCATGCAGGCGATATGGGCGCGATGAGTGTGATACCGAGTGAGGCCATTTTGGTGGGCACTGTGCGCAGTTTTAACCCCGCTGTGCAAACACTGGTGGAGCGGCGTTTGCATGAGCTGTGCAGTGCAGTGGCCCAAGGCTTTGGTGCTACTGCAGTCGTTAAATACGAGCGCCTATACCCAGCCACCATCAACACCGCCCGTGAGGCCATGTTTGCGGCCGACGTAGCTGCGTCGATTGTGGGCGAGAGCCAAGTCAAGCGCGACATGGAGCCCAGCATGGGCGCAGAAGATTTTTCATTCATGTTGCAGGCCAAGCCCGGCGCGTATTTGCGCTTAGGCCAAGGCGACGGCGCGCACCCTGATGGCACAGGCAGCGGCACCGGCCAGCCCGGCTGCTTTTTGCACAATAGCAAATACGACTTTAACGATGAGGTGCTGCCACTAGGCGCGGCGTTGTTTGCAGGTTTGATCGAACAGTCTATGCCGCTGGCATAAAGTTAGTTAAATTTTATTAGGAGATGATTGATGTTTTTTAAATCTAAAGTGGCTATAGCCCTTGTTTTTACTGCTCAAGCAGCTATGATTTCTGTAGCTAACGGGCAAACCCTGCGCATAGGCAACCAAGGTGATGCGCTGTCTATGGATCCGCATTCACTGAACGAGTCGCTGCAGATTAGCGTGACGGGTAACATGTATGAGGCTTTAACTGGGCGCGGTAAAAACCTAGAGCTCATACCTCTACTGGCTACTTCGTGGAAGCAAACTTCACCGACAGTATGGACTTTTGAGCTGCGTAAAAACGTGAAGTTCCATGACGGTACGCCCTTTACTGCGGACGACGTAGTGTTCTCGTTTGCGCGCGCAGCGGGTGATGGGTCAGACATGAAAAGCTACACCAATGAGCTAAAAGAAGTGCGCAAGGTGAATGATTTCACAGTAGATTTTGAAACCAAAGTGCCGTTTCCTATCCTGCCAGATGTGTTTGCTGGCGTCATGATCATGAGCAAAAAATGGTCTGAGGCCAATGGCGCTGCCAAGCCAGTAGACCGTCGCAAGGGTATAGAAAATACTGCCTCATTCAAAGCCAACGGTACCGGTCCGTTTCGCCTGCGCGAGCGCCAGCCAGCCGTTAAAACTACATTTGCACGTAACGCGAATTATTGGGGGCAGATTGAAAGCAACTTGACCGAAGTGATCTACACCCCTATTGGTAACGATGCCACGCGCGTAGCCGCTTTAATTAGCGGCGAAGTAGATGTGATGGAGCCGGTGCCTTTGCAAGACGTAGCCCGTATTAACAGCGGCGGTAAAGCCAAAGTTCTGCAAGGCCCTGAGCTGCGCACCATCTTTTTGGGCATGGACCAAAAACGTGACGAGTTGCTGTTTTCAAGTGTAAAAGGCAAGAACCCTTTTAAAGATAAACGCGTACGCCAAGCCTTTTATCAAGCTATTGATATTGAGGGTATTAAACGTACCGTAATGCGCGGTGCATCAGCGCCAGCTGCTTTGATGATTGGCCCAGGTATTAATGGCTATGACGCTGGGCAGAACAAGCGTTTACCGTTTGACGTAGAAGCTGCTAAAAAGCTGATGGCAGATGCGGGCTACGGTGCGGGCTTTGAGCTGAGCATGAACTGCCCTAACGATCGCTATGTCAATGACGGCGAAATTTGCCAAGCAGTGGCCGCCAACTTGTCTCGCATTAATGTCAAAATTAATTTACAAGCTGAGACCAAGGGCACTTACTTCCCCAAAATTTTGCGCCGTGACACTAGCTTTTATTTACTAGGTTGGACATCGTCCACCTACGATGCGCACAACGTGCTCAACGCTATTACACGTTGCCCGGCAGACTCTGGCGCAGGCCAATTTAACCTAGGCTCTTTTTGTAATGCCAAGATGGATGAGTTGACCCTTAAGGTGCAGTCTGAGACAGACAAAACCAAGCGCGATGCCATGATCAAAGAGGCTTTCCAAATTCACCAGGACGAAATTGGCCATCTACCTCTGCACCAGCAAGCTTTGGCATGGGGTGTGAATAGCCGCGTTAAGCTGATTCAAAAAGCCGACAACATCATGGACTTTAAGTACATCACTGTTGCTAAATAATTTGCGCCAAGGCGGCTGACCCTATCAGCCGCCTTGGGCGTATGACTGTGATAACTTTGCTATGAATTTTTTATCCCGCTGGCTAGACAGCGACCTAGGCTACAGCTTTAAAACCTCACCGCTGGCAATGGGCGCAGCCTTAGTCGCCTTCATCTGCTTTTTCTGCGCCCTGTTTGCCGAGCTGGTAGCCCCGCACAGCCCCTTTAACCTCACCACTTTGATCTTGGACCATGCCCGGCTGGAGCCTTCGTGGACCAACCACGCTGTGCCTGCAGACTTTGGCGGTGGCACCCGCATGTATTTGCTAGGCACCGACGACCAAGGCCGCGACATCTTGTCCACCCTGATGTACGGTGCCCGCATCTCGCTGGCTGTAGGCTTTGCCTCTGTGCTAATTTCGGTGGTGGTTGGCGTCGCATTAGGTTTGCTGGCTGGCTTCTTAGGTGGCTGGGTGGACAGCCTGCTCATGCGCCTGTGCGACGTGATGCTCAGCTTTCCGCCCATCTTGGTGGCGCTATTGATCGCTGGCGTGGGCCGCGCCCTGTTTCCTAATGCCCACGACGGCTTAGCCTTTGGCGTGCTCATCGTCTCCATCTCATTGACCGGTTGGGTGCAATACGCCCGCACGGTGCGCGGCTCTACCATGGTGGAGCGCAACAAAGAATACGTGCAAGCCGCCCGCGTCACCGGCGTGGCGCCGCTGCGCATCATGCGCGGCCATGTACTGCCCAACGTGCTGGGCCCCGTGATGGTGCTGGCCACTATCCAAGTGGCCACCGCCATTATCACCGAGGCCACGCTGTCCTTTCTAGGCGTAGGCGCACCGCCCACCTCGCCGTCCCTAGGCACCCTGATTCGCGTCGGCAACGACTACCTGTTCTCAGGCGAGTGGTGGATCACCATCTTCCCCGGCCTGATGCTCATCTTGATTGCCCTGTCGGTTAACCTGCTAGGTGACTGGCTGCGTGATGCGCTTAACCCTAGGCTGAGGTAACACCACCATGAGCCTGTTAGAAGTCAAAGACCTCGTGGTCGAATTTCCTAACCGCCGGGGCGACCTGCGCGCCTTGGACGGTATTTCGTTTGATATTGCCCCCGGAGAGATCTTGGGGGTGGTGGGTGAATCGGGTGCGGGCAAGTCCCT
>JANOSN010000924.1:0-1300 GCA_031415895.1 Polaromonas sp.
CGTACCTAGCCTACTGCGGCAGCTTTAGCAAAGTGCTAAGTCCCGGCATCCGCGTAGGCTGGATGATCGCCCCACCTGAGCTGCTGGCCAAAGCGGTGATGTGCAAACAGTTTAGCGACGCCCACACCAGCAACCTAAGCCAAGCCATTGCCGCCAACTATTTACAGCTCAAAGACGGCACACAAACCAGGCTGGACAAATCCCTGGCCGTCGTGCGCAGCACCTACTCCCAGCGCGCCCACACCATGGCCGCGTGCCTGCAGCGTGAGCTAGGCAACGCACTAACGTACACCCAGCCCCAAGGCGGCATGTTCTTTTGGACCCGCCTAACAGGCCAGCCCGTGCCCGGAAGCGCAGCAGCCACCAGCCAAGACGCCACGGCTTATGCCAAACGCGCCCCCGACCACGGCATAGCCTTCGTCCCCGGCGCACCGTTTTATGCCAACAACCCGGACAACGCTACGCTGCGGCTGAGCTATGCGACTTCGGATTTGGGGAAGATTGAAGAGGGGGTAGCTAGGTTGGCCAAGGCTCTGCCCGTATGATGTTGTAACTGCTTAATCTACTCAAACCGGTAAGCCATGGCCACTCCAAAAACTATCAAGCCAGCTATCAAAGTCAAAGCCCCCAAGCTAGATTCGGCCAAGGGTAAGAGCAGCCCCTCTACTGACATCATTCCCAAGCCTGAAAACCTGGCATCCATGGTTTTGGCAATTCGTGGCGAAAAAGTCTTGCTGGATGCTGATCTGTCGGCGCTTTATGGCGTTGAAACAAAAGCGCTTAACCAAGCAGTAAAAAGAAATTTGGATCGATTTCCAGAAGACTTCATGTTCCAGCTAACCCCAGAAGAATGGGAACGTATGAGATCACAATTTGTGACCTCATACGCAGCAAGCAACCCTATGCGGTCACAAACTGTGACCGCATCGCGACGCAACGTCACTGCTTTGCCCTACGTCTTCACCGAGCAAGGCATCGCCATGCTGTCCAGCGTATTGCGGTCACAGCGCGCAGTAGAAGTCAACATCGCCATCATGCGCACCTTTGTGCAGCTGCGCCGCCTGATGGACTCTAACCGCGACCTGGGGCGCAGGATTGAGGCTATGGAGAAGCGCTACGACGGGCAGTTTTCTACCGTTTTTGACGCTATCAAACAATTAATTGTTGACGATCAGGCTAAAAAATCCAAACCCAGCCGCCGTATCGGCTTTGTTTGACCAAACGCGCCCGACCATGGCAGGCGAATCTATGAAATTGCAGTAGTGTCATCACTGCTGACACTATTTCCTTGAACTTACGA
>JANOSN010000925.1:0-4090 GCA_031415895.1 Polaromonas sp.
TCTATTGGGCTGCAGCAATAATTGTTAAAAAATCCTGGGCTTTAAGTGACGCTCCGCCAATCAAGCCGCCGTCAATATCGGGCTGCGCCAAAAGCTCTTTGGCGTTCGCCGCATTCATGCTGCCACCATACAAAATTTTCACGCGCTCGCTCTGCTGGGTTGCTGCTTTGATCTGCGCGCGCAGCACTGCGTGCACGGCCTGCGCCATCTCAGGAGTGGCGGTTTTGCCAGTTCCAATGGCCCACACGGGTTCATAAGCAACAACGATTTCGCTAATGCAGTGCCCGTTGTCGTGGATGACGGCTGCCAGTTGGCGTTTGACCACTTCTTCGGTTTTGCCCGCTTCACGCTCGGCCAAAGTCTCGCCTACGCACACGATGGGGGCAATGCCGTGGGCCAAAGCCGCTTTGGCTTTCAACGACACGACAGCATCGGTCTCGCCATGGTATTGGCGACGCTCTGAATGGCCGACGATGACGTAACGGACGTTAAATTCTTTCAACATTGCGCCAGATGTTTCACCTGTGTACGCGCCGCTGGCGTGTACAGAGATGTCTTGCGCTCCTAATTGCATAGCTGCTTTAGCAATAGATACTTGGACTACAGGGCTATTTGATTGGTAAACCAAGCTTGTGATCTGCGCTAGGTAGGCTGCAGGCACGCACACAGCCACGTCGCAGCCTGCAGACGGTGCGCTGGCCAAGCCTTGTGTAATGGCTTGAACTAAAGCTTGGTTAGCTGCCAAGCTGCCGTTCATTTTCCAGTTGCCTGCAATGAGCTTTTTCATACCTTGCTCCAGTCCAGCACGATCTTGCCGATGTGTTGGTTGGTCTCCATCAGCGCATGGGCTTTAGCCGCATCTTGCGGGGCAAACACGCTGTGGATGACGGTTTTAATTTTGCCTGCTTCGATCAGTGGCCACACGTTTTTAAGCAACGCTTGCGCAATCGCAGTTTTAAATGCTATGGGCCGAGGGCGCAGCGTGGAACCAGTGATTTGGAGGCGGCGACGCAGCACCATACCCGCATTAAACTGCGCGTCCACACCGCCTTGCACGGCGATGATGACCAAACGGCCGTCTTCAGCCAAGCAGTCTATCTCGCGGGCTACATAGCTGCCAGCCACCATGTCTAAGATGACGTTAACGCCGCTGACAGCTGCGTTGGACAGCATGCCGCCCTGCCCTGCAGCTGCCTTAGCTGCGCTGCCGGTGATACGTTTGACTTCTTCTACAAAGTCATGCGTTTTGTAATTGATAACGTGGTCTGCACCCAGCTGGATGCAGGCTGCGCATTTTTCGTCGCTACCTGCGGTAGCTATGACCTTAGCGCCCATGGCCTTGGCCATTTGAATAGCTGTTACGCCAATGCCGCTGGTACCGCCTTGAATCAGCAAGGTCTCGCCTGCCTGCAAGCGCGCGCGGTCAAACACATTGCTCCACACGGTAAAAAATGTCTCGGGTAACGTGGCAGCTTCTAGGTCGCTCATGCCTTTGGGCACAGGCAAACATTGGCCCACAGGCGCGGCGCACAGCTGTGCGTAGCCACCACCTGCCACCAGCGCACACACACGGTCGCCTATGCTCAAACCGGCAGCTTGCATCGCCGCAGCGTCGCCGCCCACAATACTGCCGGCAACCTCTAAGCCCGGCAAATCTGACGCGCCCGGCGGCACGGGGTACATACCCATGCGCTGCAGCACGTCAGGCCGGTTAATGCCCGAGGCAGCGACTTTGATCAACACTTCACCCGCGCCCGCGACTACATCGGGGCGGGTGCCCAGCTGCAGCACACTGGGTGCGCCAAAAGAGGTGATTTCAACAGCTTTCATGGTGGTCTACTCAACTTTCCGTTCACTCTGAGCTTGTCGAAGGGTTCTTACGCAACAAATTGCGTGAAGGCTTCGACAGGCTCAGCCCGAACGGGCGTTGTCACATTACTGTTGTTGTTGGTCCTGTGCAGGACGGTCTAGCAGCGCGCGCATGGACAGCTTGACACGGCCTTTTTCGTCTAGCTCCATCACTTTGACTTTGACGATCTGGCCTTCTGCCAACACGTCGGTCACTTTGTTGATGCGCTCATGGCTGATCTGGCTGATGTGCAGCAAACCGTCTTTGCCTGGCAGCAAGTTAACCAATGCACCAAAGTCGAGGATCTTGGTGATAGCGCCTTCGTAGATTTTGCCGATTTCTACGTCAGCCGTAATAGCCAAGATGCGGCGCTTGGCCTCATCTGCCTTGGACGAGTCAGTCGACGCGATGGTGATGGTGCCATCTTCGTCGATATTGATCTGCGTACCGGTTTCTTCGGTCAGGGCGCGAATGACTGCGCCGCCTTTGCCGATCACGTCACGAATCTTCTCGGGATTGATCTTCATGGTGAACATCTTGGGTGCAAAGTTAGACACTTCAGTCTTGGCCTCGCCCATCGCGTTTTGCATTTCACCCAAGATGTGCATACGCGCTTCTTTGGCTTGGGCCAGTGCTACTTGCATGATCTCTTTGGTGATGCCTTGAATTTTGATGTCCATTTGCAGCGCGGTAATACCGTTGGTGGTACCGGCCACTTTAAAGTCCATATCGCCCAAGTGATCTTCGTCGCCCAAGATGTCGGTCAACACGGCAAAACGGTTGCCGTCTTTGATCAAGCCCATGGCGATACCAGCCACGTGCGCCTTCAGTGGCACACCAGCGTCCATCATCGACAAACAGCCGCCGCAAACTGATGCCATCGAGCTAGAACCATTGGACTCGGTAATCTCAGACACCACGCGCAGCGTGTACGGAAACTCTTCTTTGGTAGGCAACACAGCAATGAGTGCACGCTTGGCCAAACGGCCGTGGCCGATTTCGCGGCGCTTTGGGGTGCCTACACGGCCAGTTTCGCCTGTAGCGAACGGAGGCATGTTGTAGTGGAATATGAAGCTATCATGGAACTCGCCGCTGAGTGCGTCAATACGCTGTGCATCACGGTCGGTACCCAGCGTGGTGACCACCAAGGCCTGCGTTTCGCCGCGTGTGAACAGCGCCGAGCCGTGGGTGCGTGGCAGCACGCCGTTACGAATTTCGATCGGGCGCACAGTGCGTGTGTCGCGGCCGTCGATGCGTGGCTCGCCCGCCAAAATTTGGCTGCGGACCAAACCGGCTTCGATGTCAAACAACATGGACTCGACTTTGACGCTGTCAAACTCAGTGCCAGCAGCTTTCAAATCAGCCATTACTTCAGAATAGGCCGTGCGGCAAGCTTGCGTACGCGCTTGCTTGTTGCGCAACTGGTACGCAGCGGCCAATTTGGTCTGCGCAAAACCGCCTACTTTGGCGATCAACGGCTCGTCCTTGGCTGGGGCTTTCCAGTCCCAAGCTGGCTTGCCAGCGTCACGCACCAGCTCATGAATAGCGTTGATCGCTACTTTGCTTTGCTCGTGGCCAAACACAATGCCGCCTAGCATGATGTCTTCGCCCAACTGCTTGGCTTCTGATTCGACCATCAACACAGCAGCTTCGGTACCCGCCACGATCAAGTCCATCTGGCTGTCGACCAGCTGGGTGTTGCTCGGGTTGAGCACATATTCGCCATTGATGAAAGCCACGCGTGCAGCGCCGATAGGGCCTGCAAACGGAATGCCGCTGATAGCCAGTGCAGCGCTGGTAGCAATCAGCGCAGGAATGTCACCCAGCACATCAGGGTTGAGCGACACGGTGTGGATCACCACTTGCACTTCGTTGTAAAAACCTTCAGGGAACAGCGGGCGAATCGGGCGGTCGATCAGGCGGCTGGTTAGGGTTTCAAATTCGCTAGGCTTGGCCTCGCGCTTGAAAAAGCTACCGGGGATTTTGCCTGCGGCGTAGGTTTTTTCAAGGTAATCAACGGTCAATGGGAAGAAATCTTGACCGGCTTTAGCGGTTTTAGAACCTACTACGGTGGCCAATACTACGGTGCCGTCCATGTCCAGTAGCACAGCGCCGCCAGCTTGGCGAGCGATCTCGCCAGTTTCCATCTTGACGGTGTGCTTGCCCCATTTAAAGGTCTTGGTCACTTTGTTAAATATACTCATCGTGTTTCCTTAAATTAAATTTATACTATCATTTTAA
>JANOSN010000926.1:0-8477 GCA_031415895.1 Polaromonas sp.
CGCGTTTGATGAGCCAAGCCCTGCGTAAGCTCACAGCGCACATCAAAAAGTCCAACTGCATGGTGATTTTTATCAACCAAATCCGCATGAAAATCGGCGTGATGTTTGGCAGCCCCGAGACCAATACGGGCGGCAATGCGCTCAAGTTCTACGCCTCGGTGCGTTTGGACATTCGCCGCACGGGCACCATCAAAAAGGGCGAAGAGGCGATTGGCAACGAAACCCGCGTGAAGATTGTGAAAAACAAAGTGGCACCGCCGTTTAAAACGGCGGAGTTTGACATCTTGTTTGGCGAAGGTATTAGCCGCCACGGTGAGATTATTGACATGGGCGTGGTAGCCAAGGTGATTGAAAAATCAGGCGCTTGGTATGCCTACAAAGGCGAAAAAATTGGCCAAGGCCGCGACAACTCACGCGAGTTTTTGCGCGAAAACCCCGCGCTGGCTATTGAGATTGAAAACAAGGTGCGCGAGAGCTTGGGCATTCCGTTGATTGCTGCTGACGGCACGAATGCATAAAAACTTGTTCCAAATTGCTTCAAACAGCATTTTGGTAAGCAAATATGCCAGTAGTCCAAGCATTCATTACTTATATAGCTATGAAATTAATAGTAAATAGGTTGTCATGTACGCACCCGCTGCCACGCTCAGTTTAAAGGGCCGTGCGCTGCGGGCACTGGCTGCGCGTGAGCATTCGCGCGCTGAGCTGCAGCGCAAGCTGGCCAGCTTTGAAACTGAGCCAGGAGAGCTGGCCAAGGTACTGGACGAGCTGTGCGCCAAAGACTTTATCAACGAGCAGCGGGTGGCTGATTCACTGGCCTACCGCCGTGGTGCCAAGCTGGGCACTGCGCGCGTGGTGCAAGAGCTCAAAGCCAAGGGCGTAGAGCACAGCGCCGTGCTAGAAGCCACAGCGGCACTCAAGCAAACCGAGCTGGCACGCGCCCGCGAGGTGTGGCGTAAAAAGTTTGGTGCACCTGCTGCAGACGCCGCAGAGCGCATGAAGCAAATGCGCTTTTTAGCCAGCCGGGGCTTTGCACCCGATGTGATTCGCAAAGCCGTGGCGGGTGCGGATGAGATGGACTTTGAGCATCCCGCTGACTGATGCAGATCAGTCGCTGTGCAAAGAGTGGTATGAAAGTCTGTGAAACGGGCTGTTCAACACAGCAACCCCAAAGTCTGCAGTTAGCTATTGGCGCGTTTTTTTAGCCAGCGCATGATCACCCGCACCACAGGCAGCTTTTCATACAGCTCTTCGGCAGCATCCCAATAGTCGCGGTGGTAGCTGATGCGGCCATCGGCTGCAAAGCGCAGGTGCGATGTGCCGCGCACAGTTTGCTCGGTGGTGGTGTCAAAGCGTTTGAAGCGGAATTTAAAGTCCCACACTAAAAAGCATTGCGTGCCTTGCACTACACGGTCAGTCACTACAAAGTGCGGGTTGTCTAGCGCGACATACATGTGGCTGAAGATGCGCTGCACCTGCTGCAAGCCCTGCACTTCGTTGAACGGGTCTTTAAAGTAGGCATCTGCTGTGTAGTAGTTGCCCATCTGTGCAACAGACTCTGGATGCAGAGACTCAAAAAATGCGGTCACTTTGTTCACTGAAGCTTGTACATCAAACGTAGCTTGCGCAGACTGCACGCTGCTAGAGATATCAAAGGTGGTCATGGCTTGCAACTACGAACCTACAAACCTGTAAACCTGCGCGTGGCTTTAAAGTACCAGCTGTACGGCACCATGCGCAGCAGTTTCATCCAACGTGTGAAGCGTTTAGGAAAATGGATTTCAAACTTCCCACGCTCCCAACCCGCTACTATATCTATAGCTGCTTGCGCAGGTGATATAAGTGCTGGCATGGTAAATGTGTTCTGTGCCGTAAGTGTTGTTTGGACAAAACCTGGATTGATCAAGCTGATGCCGATACCGCCATCGTGCAAGTCAATATACAAAGTTTCAGCCAGGTTAATCAGGGCGGCTTTGGTTGGGCCGTAAGCCAATGACTTTGGCAAGCCGCGAAAGCCCGCCACACTAGATATCAAACTGATATGCCCCTTACCTGCTGCCAACATGCTGGGCAATACCGCAGCAATGCTGTAGACCGCGCCGATATAGTTCACCTGCATGTGGTGGGCAATGTCAGTGGTTTTCATGTCTTGCGCACGCACCGCGCTGTAGGTGCCCGCGCAGTACATCACCAAGTCAAGTGGCCCAGCAGCTAACAATTGCGCAGCAGCAGCTTTCACGGCATCTTCGTCGGTGGCATCGAGCGCAATAGTTTGCAGGCCTGTGCATTGCGCCGCCAAAGTGTTCAAGGTGTCCACACTGCGTGCAGACACAATCACCTTAGCCCCTTTGCTGTGCAAAAGCTCGGCCGTAGCACGGCCAATGCCCGTGGACGCACCGATCAGCCACACGCGGCGGCTTGGCCAATCGGTCATAGTGGGATTTAAACTCATACGTGATCGATTTCAAATATTGTTGTGTTGTGTTGCCATCAGCGTTTTTTAAAGTTCACCACCAGCTCGCCTAATGTAAAACCAAACTTGCTCATGGTGGCTTTGTTGATCACCACCTTATCGTCCATCTGGTACATCCAGTCGTCAAACTGTACTTCATACACTTTATTGTCCACTGGCAAATTTAAGGTGTAGCCCCAGCGAAAAGCATTGCCCATTTGCTGGCCATTGCCTATGCCCACCACATCGTCAGCACGGCCTTCGTATTTGCCATCGGCCAA
Organism: Polaromonas sp.; assembly: GCA_031415895.1. Classification (GTDB taxonomy): domain Bacteria; phylum Pseudomonadota; class Gammaproteobacteria; order Burkholderiales; family Burkholderiaceae_C; genus JAAFIP01. The sequence continues at coordinate 2,734 of JANOSN010000926.1, forward strand.
CTTAGTCATGCGCCAAATACGTTTTTGTTTAGTGCCGTCGCTGTAGACAAAGTCTTCGTCCAAAATGCCTTGGTCGCCGTTCCAGCTGCAATTCATCGTCACGACAAATCGTTTCACCACCTTACCGCTGCGGTCGGTAAAGATACCCCAACCATCCACCATGCCGGTGAAGTAGGTTTTCAAATCAAACACCGGTTTTTCTTGCGCGTAGTCGGTGATTTGTGGCGCCGTGCTGCAGCCTGTTAACAAGCCACTGGCAGAGGCAACAGCAAATGATGAGGAGAGTAAAAGTGTACGGCGTTGCATGACGGAGTCCTTTATGAACGGTGGGCTTAGGTAAATTGGTGCTTGGGTGCGCACACCCTGAGCACCGCAAAAGCGATCAGTTTTAAAACGCAAGGCAGCACGCAATAGGCAATGACCAGTGCCTCAAGCGCCTGCGGTTCGCGCGAACCTGGCGTGTAGCCAAAATAGCCCAGTGCGGGCAGTGCCAAGCCAGCGGCCAAGGCTAAATTAAGTTTGGTAGCAAAGTTCCACCAGCCAAAGTAGGCGCCTTCGGCGCGGGCGTTGTCGCCATTGTGGGCAATCACGCCTGCTAGCAATGCAGGCGGCACGGTCAGGTCAGCGCCCAGTGCTACGCCCGACAGCGCGCACACCACCATAAACGCAGCCACAGCGCCAGACCCTAAAGTGGCAGCCCACACAAACACCGCAACAGCCAACAACATGCCCGCTAACCACACACGCCATAAGCCCCAGCGCGCAATGCAGCGCAGCCACAGCGGTATCGACAAAGCCGCCGTTAAAAAATACGCTGTTAAAAACAAACCCTCTAGCTGTTTGGGCGCTTGCAACAGGTCTTGGATAAAAAACAATACTAAGGTGGCGGGTATGGCGCTGGCAATACCGTTGACAATAAATACCGCCAGCAGCGCTACAAAACTGGGCCGCTGCAGTGGCAGCCATACAGACGTTGGAGCTTCTGTTGTCAGAGCTCCAGACTGACCTGCCGCGTTGCTAGCCGCGCCTGCTGGCTGCGGTGCGTGCCACCAAGCCCACAAGCCCGCCGCCAGCACGCCCGTGAATACGCCAGTGGTGACGCCTAAGCCTGCAACGACTGGAAGGACCGAGGCCAACAACACTCCGAATAAAGCTAAGCCCTCGCGCCACGCCACAATGCGGCTGCGCATCACCGCGTCGCCGCCTAAGCGCGCGCCCCAGCTTTGGTGTGCCACACTGATAAAACTGTAGGCGGTGTAAGTAACTACCAAGGCGGCCAGCGCCCAAGCAATCAAGGCATCACCGCGCACCGGTGGAAAAAATAATGCCGCAAAGCCCAACGCGAGTGCTAGTGCAATCAGCGCCGACCATCGCAGCACACGGGCAGCGCTGCGGGCAAACAGTGTGTCACACCAGCGCCCCAAAGCGGGGTCAATCAGCGCATCCAATAAACGTGCACCTAAAAGCAAAGCACCCAAGGTGGCCAATGGCACACCAAACTCGCGTGCATAGTGGTTAGGCAAAATAACGTACAAAGGAAGCGCCACGAAGGCTAAAGGCAAGCCCAGTAAACCGTAGCTTAAGCCTTGGCGCGCGCCCCAGGCAGTGGTCATGGCTGCGAGCTGCTCAGGCCCAACAGTTCGCGGCGCATTTGCGGCTCGCTAGACTGTGGGCTGAGCCAGATGCCAAAAAACAAGCGTGCAAATTCTGTATCTTTAATTTCACCAACGGGCTTGCCATTGAATTTAAACACTGCGCCCACACCGGGGCTGTGGATGCCCACTAAACGGTCGCCTTTGGCAATGTCCGGGAAAATTCTACGCATCTGCGCTAGCCACTGCGCGGCCTGCGCTTCGGTCATGCTGCCCAGCTTGCGCATCTCTTGGATCGAACGCTCGGCAACAGCATTGTTGTCAAATTTTCGCAGATAGTTGATCTCTAGTGCGAAAGGGCTGTTGGTGTAGGCCTGCGCTTCAAAGCTGGGCTGCGCCCACAGCCTGGCATCATAGATTTGAAAACCAAAAACCCGCAGCCTAGTGGCACCCACGCTGCGCACGTCGCCAATGGTCTCGCTGATCTCTGCGGGCCGTGCGACAGTGTTTTGGTTTGCCATCACGTTGCCAGCAGCTAGTAGCCATGCCGTTGCTATACAAACCGCAACGCAGCGACTAACAATGGAGTGACAATTACTAAGTTGCATGGCAAGTCCTTAAAGTTTGAGCAGCGTGTACTGCACCACATCAATATTGCGCTCAAGGAATGCCGCCTCGCAGTAGGCCAAGTAAAACTCCCAAATACGCACAAAACGCTCATCAAAACCATTGCCCAGCACTTGGGATTGTTGGGCCATAAAATCTAAACGCCAGCGCTTCAGTGTCTCAGCGTAGTCTTGGCCAAAGGCAAACTCATCCACCACTTGCAAGCCAGCGGCTTGCGCCTGCTTGCGAAACTCAGCCGGGCATGGCAAGCAGCCACCGGGGAAGATGTATTGCTGGATAAAATCAGTAGAGCCTACGTAACGTGCAAACAAAGCATCATCAATCACAATTGACTGAATGCAAGCGCGGCCACCACTTTTCAGCAAACGCGCAACGCTTTGAAAATACGTAGGCCAATAAGCTTGGCCTACCGCCTCTAGCATTTCTATGGAGCAAATAGCATCAAACGGCGCGTCTTGAATATCACGGTAGTCTTGCAGGCGCAGGTCAGCTTGCGCATCTTTGCCTAAGCTGGCCATGCGTTTTTGCGCCCACGCCAGTTGCTCGGTAGACAAGGTGACGCCGGTCACATGGGCGTCAAACTCTACCGCTGCCTTGTCAGCTAACGCGCCCCAACCACAGCCAATCTCCAGCACGCGGTCACCCGGCTGCACATTGGCCATGCGCAGTGCACGGCGCACTTTGGCATGCTGCGCCGTTACCATGTCTTTGGACGTGTCGCCTTCAAACCAAGCTGATGAATAGTTCATCGTGCTGTCCAGCCACAGTTGGTAAAACTGGTTACCTAAATCGTAATGCGCATGGATATTTTTTTGGCTATTGGTCTTCGTGTTGCGATTGAGCAAGTGTTTCACGCGGTACACCAAGCGGCCCAGCCAAGTGCCGTAAATAATGTCTTCAACCTCGCGGCGGTTAGCCACAAACACGCGCAGCAGGTCTGCCAAATGCGGTGTGGTCCAGTGCCCAGCAATATAGCTTTCGGCAAATCCAATATCGCCAGACTTAAGTGCTGCTGAGCATACCGACCAATCGTGGATATGCAATGTGCCATTCAATTGGCCAACAGCGTCAGCTGCGCCAAAGCGCTGCATGCTGCCATCGGGCAACTGCACTGTAAGGATGCCATGCTTAAGATTTTGCAACAGCTTTAAGCAAGTGCGCGCAGCGGCTGGCGCGTTGCCAGGTACAGCAAATGCGGTGGACGTGTTGGTAGTTGTGGTGCTGTTCGGTGGCATCGTGGTAGGTGTAAAACTAATGTTGTTATTCATCTCGTCACCAGCGTTGCGGGAGGAGTGGGTTTTTTATAAAACGGCACACGGCGCAGCCATAAGCGCACGGCTTGCCAATGGATGCGCGCAATTACGGCCAATGTCATAGCGCCGTAGCTGCGCAATGCATGCCGCTGCGACTGCACAGTCAAAGGCTCTAACGCACCGCTGACGCTGGTGTTGATCAGTGCACCTTCGGCATCATCGTAGTCAATACGCGCCACAGTTTTATCGCGCTGCGCATTGGTCATAAAACGAAAGCGGTAGTGGCCTTGCACATCGCAAAATGGCGACACATGAAACACTTTGGCAGCAGTTTGCTCTTGGCCAAAGCTTGGGCGGTCTAGCAAATAGATATGCCGCTCACCAAAGGTGTTGTTAACTTCCACCACTATGGCGCGCAATGTGTTGTCAGCCGCGTAGCAATACCAAAAACTCACTGGTTTGAAGGTGTAGCCCAGCACACGCGGGTAGCAATGCAGCCAAACCTCACCTTTAGCGTCGGCTATGCCTTCACTGCGCAATAACTCGTCAATCCAGCCCAGTGCGCCGCCGTCTTGTGCGTCAGCACTGCGTCCGTCACCGTGGTCTTTGTCAAAAAAGCTCAGCCACCCGGCGCGGTTACGCGCCAAAGCAGCGCAAGGTGTGTGCGCTAGCGTGCGCAGCGGCAGCATAAAAAAGTAGGTGGGGTAGGCAAAAGCGTTGCGCGCAGGGCGTAGCCTAGTGTGGCGCACTTGACCAAACCCAATCATCGCTTGGTTCGTCTTGGCATCTTGGGCAAATGGATCGGCTTGGATCATGCAGCTACTCCGTTACCTACATACCCAGTCGGTTCTAGTTGCAATGACTTGAGGATATTGCGTGCAACAGCCAAGCCCGACTTTAAGCCGTCTTCGTGGAAGCCATAGCCCGTCCATGCGCCACAAAAATACGTGTTGCGCTCTCCTTGCAGCTCGTCCATACGTTTTTGCGCTGCAATCGCAGCGCTGTCAAACACAGGGTGCGCATAATGATATTCGCCCATGATGCTATTACGCGCGATGGGTTGCAGCGGATTCAAGCTCACCACCACAGGTTGGTCAAATGGAATGGGCTGCAGTTTGTTGATTAAATAATGCAAGCAAACGCGCGCACTTTCTTGCGTGTTGTCACCGCGCACATAGTTCCACGCAGCCCAGGTGCTGCGTTGTGTAGGCAACACGCTGGCATCGGTGTGCAGCACAACATGGTTATCTTGCGTGCGCATGGCGCCCAAAATAGCTTGCTCGTTGTTGCTAGGCTCGCGCAGTAGGGCCAACGCTTGCGGTGCGTGTGTGGCAATCACTACTTTGTCAAACCGTTCAACGCGGCCTTGCGTGACGACGCGCACGCCATCAGCGTCGCGCTCTATCAACTCAACAGGACAGTTCAACCGTTTATCAGCAATATGCTCAATAATTTTGTCTACATAGTGGCGCGCACCGCCCGCCACGGTAAACCACTGCGGACGGTTGGTGACCTGTATCAGACCATGGTTGTGGCAAAAACGAATCATGGTGGCCACTGGAAACTGCAGCATTTGGTCTGTGGGGCAGCTCCAAATGCAGCCCAGCATGGGCAGCAAGTACCAGTTGCAAAACGCATCACCAAAACGGTGCTGTGTTAAAAACGCCAGCAGCGGCTGCGCCATCTGAGCTTCGCTGCCACTGCTTGCGATGCGTGTGCACACACGGTTAAAGCGCAGCATGTCCCACAGCATGCCTAAAAACTTGGGGTTCACCAAATTACTGCGTTGTGCAAATACGCTGGACAAACTGGTGCCGCTCCACTCTAGTGTGCGGCCTTTCAAAGCCCCAGGGACTTGCACTGAAAACGACATTTCTGATGGCACGGTGCGCACGCCCAACTGCTCGAAAAGAGCAATGAGATTGGGGTAAGTGCGTTCGTTGTACACCAAAAACCCGGTATCAATACCGTGGCTGACAAGGCCCTGTGGTGTGGGCAGGGTGATGTCAACGGTATGGGTGTGACCGCCAAAATAATCACCCGCTTCCAGTAACGTGACCTGTGCATGCCCCACTAAGCTGTGGGCTACGGACAGGCCCGAGATGCCTGAGCCGACAATGGCCACTTTGGGCTGGTGTGTCATAGCATTCAAGCGGTGTAGAAAATTGCTGCGAAGCGCCCCGAAGCGAATAAGGGAGGGAGGGAGGAGGAGAAGCGCTTCAAGATTGCAACTGAGCTAACAGCTCTCGAACGGCTTCGCAGCAAAAAAATG
>JANOSN010000927.1:0-1995 GCA_031415895.1 Polaromonas sp.
TTTTCGCGTCCTTCGCGAAACCTTAGCGCCCTTCGCGTCCGGTTTTAAGGTATTACAGAAATAGAGCATTCAAATCAACCGTGAATCGCAGCAGCCACAATAATTGAAATACCCAAACACATAGCCGCCACCACCAAGGCCAACGCTTGGTTTTGCTTTTCAACAATTTCTTCCCACAGCTTGTAAGGCGTGATTTTGTCGATGATAACGAAGCACAGCCAAAAGATAGCAACACCAATCAATGCATACACGATAGAACCAAAAAAAGCGCTGGGCTTTAACCATTCCATGAGATTTCTCCTTCAAAAAACTAAAAAAATATTTACCTTACAAATATTGATCTACTTATGCCCGCCACCCGAGCTAAAGCCACCGTAGCTGCCTCCGCCGCTGCGGCTAGAAGAGCAATTTTGTGTTTTGGGATCGCAGTTATTGCCGCAACTACTGAAAGCAATGATCACCATAAATATAAATATCAGAATAAATATCCAGCCCACCAAGCCCATACCACCCGTGCTTGACATTGGCGCTACATCGGCTCGTTGAAAATCGGCGTTGCGGTCTTTGATTTTGAACGCTGTAGCCACCGTTGTGTGGTCTACCTTGCTGCCTACCGACCAGGTTAACTCTTTACCTGCTTGCTCGCTTGACAGCAGGTTTTTACCGCTGGCATAGTCTTCGTTAAATGTCGTTTGGCCGCGCTCTACCCGCCAATAAAACTCACCCAATACATACGTAGTTTGCGCTTTATAGCTGTACTGCAGTGCGTAGCTGGTGCCTAAATAGTTATACGCCTTGGGGCCATTTTTGCTAGGCGCGCCAGTGGCAGGTTTGACGACGCTCCATCCGTCAGTGGCATCGACCAAAAATATAAAACCTGCTTTGGCATTGAACAGTAAATACTCGCTCCAACCAAAAGTCTCATCCTCATCATCAAGCTCGTGCCCCGTGCGGTGCTGAAAACCCACCAACTGCCACTGCTTGCCTTGCAGTGTGCCTGTGCTGCCCAAGGGTATCAGCGGTTTAACAGGCTCGTCCTGCATGGCGTGCTGCAAATCACCGCCAATGCCTTGGGTTAAATCAATCAGGCTATTGCACGAAGGGCAAGTGATGCTTTTGCTACCTGCCAGCTTCACATCGACCGTGCTGCCGCAGTTGGGGCAATTGAACTGCTGGCCTTTCACCTCTTTGCCGCCTTGCCCTGTGGCGTTAGACAAATCGCGCAAGTTAGTCAGTTGCAGCTCTTCTAAATTGACTGCGCGGCCTAGCGCCATGCTAGGCGGCTCGGTGCTGTAGTCTACCGACAGCACCTCAGCTTGCGCACTGCGCAGCTCGACCACAAAGAATTTTTTGCCCAGCGGCGGCAACTTAGGTAGCTCGCCCTGCGCCGCCATCAGCGAGACCGCTTGCACTGAGGCCACGCTGAACGGCTTGCCGCTGATCGCGGTGGTGTTGCCCACTACCCACTGCTCGGGGGTGGGCATCTTGCGCGTACCAGCAGCTGCGTCAGCCTGCGCGCGCGTCCACACGAAGCTGCCGTTATCCTCTGACAAAGACGCGGTCGTGCCGTCGTCTAACGATACCAGCCACTCGTTCCAGCTGCCGCCCTCGTACTTGTATTGCAGGCGGCCAATGACGGTAAAGTTAACGCTGCCCAGCTTGCCTTGCGACATCAACTGCAGGGCGCTGTAGTCGTCAAACACCTCGGCCATCTTGCCAATGCGCTTGAGCGCATCACCCTCACGCACCACGGTGCTTTGGCAAAACCCGCACACCGCGTGCGTGCTGGCCAGCGAAGTAAAGTTAACCGGTGCACCGCAACCGGGGCAGTTAGCCCGGTAGGCGCGTTGTATGGATTCGGTTGCCACTATTATTTAGAGATTGTTTTTTGGCTGAGACTAAATACGGGAACTTTTGGACGCGAAGGGCGCAAAAGTTACGCGAAGGACGCGAAAAAGAAAATACCAAAAATCAATACCAAGTTAAGGAAAATTA
>JANOSN010000928.1:0-3042 GCA_031415895.1 Polaromonas sp.
CCCAAAGGTGAGTCCACTTTCAGGGTAGACAGTGCTGCGCCAAGCTTAGTAAAGTCACCTTTAGTTTGTGTCAACCCGGCAAGAAGGGCTTTGGTGTTGATGTAGTACAGCGTTGCAAAGATGCTAGGTGTTGGGAAGCCATCTGGGTAAGCTGATTTGTAGCTGCTTACAAAACGCTTCCACTCAGCAGTTTCATTGCGATCAGCCATTGGTCCAGCCGCAATCGTACCTACAACATAGTCCGGCTTCTTGCCTTTGAAGCCCAGCACCGTGGTGTCAACTGTTATGGATCCGGCAATCAACGGCTTGTCGCCACCTGCCTGCTCGTACTGTTTCAAAAAGTTGACAGCATCTGCACCACCTAATGCTACATAAACTGCATCAACATTGCTGGGAATGCGAGCGATGACAGAAGAAAAGTCTTTGTTGCCCAGCGGCACCCACAACTTGTCAAGTACTTTGCCGCCTGCTTGGCAGTAGCCGTTCATGAAGCCTGAGATCTGCGAATAAGGAAAAGAATAGTCTTCGGCGAGCGTGACCACACTCTTGTAGCCCTTGGTCTTGAACGCATACTCACCAAGTCCCACTTGCCATTGAGCGCCGTCCGATGAAAACCGGAAAAAGTTGGGGGAAGGATCTGTCAGCGTTGTTTGCTGTGCAGCGGATGAGCCGTTAACAAAAATCACACTAGGGTGACTTTTTGAATACTCCTTAATTGCGATACCTTCCGATCCGCCCAATGGCCCGATCAAAGCTTGAACTTTGTTTTGCTCCACCAACGTACGTGCAGCAGCGACCCCAGAGGCTGCTGCGCCGGAGCTAGATTGTTTAAAGAGTTCAATTTTCTTACCCGCAATGGTTCCACCTACCTCTTTAATGGCCAGTTCCACGCCACGTAAAGCATCAGCTCCAGGACCTGCAAGGGCGCCCTCCAGAATACTCACCGCACCGATGCGTATGCTGTCCTGCGCCATAACGCTCATCGGCATAAATGCCGCCATCGCACTCAACAAAACCGTCCGTCGAATTGCTTTCATATCATCATTCCTTTTCAATTTTTCCGCTTGGAAGTTTGCGCTTACGCGCGCGATTTACCCAGCCTGTTAATCCGTCATCAGAAAACATCACTACTGCGATGAATACCATGCCGATCAGCAGATTGAATCTTTCGGGCCCTACGAAATCAATTGCAAACGTCCGCAATAGGATGTATGCGAACGCGCCGAGATAGGCCCCTTGTGGTTGCTTGATACCACCCATAACCGCAATGATTAGTATCTCGATCATGGCAAAAACATTGATACGCCCTGGTGTGATCATTTGGTCGTACCACACCAAGGCAACGCCACCTATGGCTGCGACCATTCCCGCAATGCCAAAAGCTACGACGCGCAAGGCTAGGACAGAGTAACCCATAGACTGCATCCGCCTTGGGTTATCCCGCACACCATTGAATGCCATGCCCAAAGTGGTTTGACGCACCCAAAACACTAAAAGCCCCGCAATCACCGCCAGCAATAAACACAACAGGTAAAGATTGCTCTCCTTGCTCCAAGACTCAGGCACCAATACCGGTACTTGCACGCGAGTGAAGCCATCGAAACCATTGAACAACAAATAATTTTGAGTTGCCAAATTGACAAAGGCTATTCCCAGAGCCAATGTGATCATGATGGTGTAAACACCCTCGGTGCGCGCCGATAACGCCCCCACTGCCAGCGATACAAGCAGCGTCGAACCCAGTGCAAACAACATACTCAGCCAGAGTGGCCAGCCCCAGCCTAAACCAGTACTTGCGTGGCCGGACATGGCCATGGCATAAGCAGCGATGCCCGCCAAACTCATTTGTAGTAGGCTGACCATGCCCAATTGACCCGCCAAAAACGATAACGACATGGCTATAGTTCCAAGTGCCAAGGTTTGTGCGCCGAGTTGTGTAAGCACAAATGGTGAGCCGAAAAGCGGCAAACCTAGCAAGAGGGCTGGCAACATCCACCACATCAGCACGCCCGCTACGCTGGCCTTTGTTTTAATTTCACCGCTCATAACGCCCTCCAAACAATCCGCGCGGCTTTAAGGCTAAGACCAATGCCATTACTACAAACATATAGATCGAACCATAGGTGGGCGAATACACCACACCTAGCTGCTCTGCAACTCCAATAAATAGCGCCCCCAGTGCTGCACCGCCTATGCTACCCATGCCGCCCACAATGACGACCATTAATGAGCCCAACAAGTAGCGTACGTCTTCTCCAGGTGCAATTGAAAACATTGCACCAGACATAACTCCAGCTAAACCAGCCAACCCGGCGCCCAGCGCAAAGACACCGACAAATAGTCGGTTTGCAGAGATACCGGCAGAAGACAACATTTGCTTGTCATCGACACCTGCGCGTATCATCAAACCCAGCCGTGAGTACCGCAACATGGCCCACAATCCAAGACCAACAGCGACTGCTACCGCCATTACCATCAGTCGCACCAGCGGATAGCGATTGATGATCGGCAGCGCCACCGGTACATCCAACCATATCGGCAACGCCATCTGATAGGTTTGTGCACCGTAGCCCCATAGCATCAAATCTGCCGCGACGATGGACAAGCCAATGGTCACCAAGGTTTGCCGCATCTCATCGCCGCTCATCTTTCTGAACACTACTAACTCAAGAAGGCCCCCCAAACATGCCGCGGCCAGCACCCCTACGGTTACTGCCAGCCACAAGTGACCCGTCGCATCCTGAACGAAATAGCCTACATAAGCTGCAGACAAGAGGATCGAGCCATGCGCCATATTTACATAACGCATAAGCCCAAAAATCAAAGTAAAACCACTGGCGAGCAAAAAATACAAACCTGCCAAGGTAAGCCCATTTAGAAGTGTGATGAGAAGAAGCTTCATATTAAACTTATGTTCTTTTTCAAGACTATAGTCTCATTTACTTCTCATTGTGATTATGGTAAACCCTCGCAATAATGAGATTAAAATCTAATTTTTGTGCAGTTCTCTCAAATAGATCCCGTGACGTTTGGAGAAGCGTT
>JANOSN010000929.1:0-5765 GCA_031415895.1 Polaromonas sp.
GTGGTGCAAAACTACACACTGGCTGAGGGCCGCGATTGCCCTGCGCTGTCTTTGTATGTGACTTTAGATGAAGCGACCTTGGCTATTAAAGCGACAGCCACACGGGTAGAACGCGTACCCATCGTGGCGAATTTGCGTCACGATGTTTTGGACAGTGAAGTCACCGAGCAAGCGCTGGCAGATGCAGTGCGATGGAAGCTGGCTGAAGGTAAAACACCTGTCGCACTGCGTGAACCATTGGGTTTCTTGTTCCGCTTGGCGCAGCACCTTAAAGCGCAGCGCGAGGTGGTTCGCGGCAAGCCTGAAACGTTTAATCGACCAGACTATAACTTTCATGTGGCTTCTGGCGAGACAGGTTTGCAGGGCGATGAGCCTGTGGGCATCAGCACCCGCCGCCGTGGTGCACCGCTGGACTTGATGGTGGCCGAGTGCATGATTTTGGCTAATAGCACTTGGGGGCAATGGTTAGCTAGCCTAGGTGTACCAGGTATTTACCGCAGCCAAGGTAGCTTGGCGCCCGGCGTGAAGGTGCGTATGGGCACCAAAGCTTTACCGCACGCCGGTATTGGTGTGCCCAGTTATGCATGGAGCACATCACCACTGCGCCGGTACACAGACTTAGTCAACCAGTGGCAAATTATTGCCTGTGCGCGCTACGGCAGCACTGCTGCATTGGCGGCGCCATTTAAACCCAAAGACGCAGAGCTGTTTGCGATTATTTCCAGCTTCGATGCAGCTTACACCGCGTATAACGGTTTTCAAAATGGCATGGAACGCTATTGGACTTTAAAGTACGTGCAGCAGCAAGGTTTGACTGAGATTGTGGGCGTCGTATTTAAAGAGGGCATGGTCAGGGCCGATGACATACCTTTGGTGTTACCGGTGATGGGCACGATGGATGTGCCGCGTGGCACCAAAGTGCGCGTGAAGCTGGGTGCCATTGACGAGATCACCTTAGATATTAGTGGCACCCTGCTAGAGCGCTTAGACGCACCGTTACCGCTAGAGTTGGAGGCTGACGATGATGAGGACATGGCTGGCCCGCTGGCCATCGCTGTAGACGTTAGCGATGCAGACAGTGACGCTGGGAGTGCTAGCGAAAAGCCCGTAAACAGTGATAATTAGGTTCTGTGAAGTTTCTACAAAACCTCAGTACGTTGTCCATTGCGCTAGGCGTGTCGTTATTCGTACACGCTGTTTTGTTGACTGTGCGTTTTGTCGATCCTGAGCGCTTTAATCGCATCTTCCAAGATACCCCGCTGGAGGTGATCTTGGTCAACGCCAAGTCTAACGAACGCCCCGACTTGGCCAAAGCGATTGCACAAGCCTCGCTTGCTGGCGGCGGCGATGCCGACAAAGGCCGCGCCAGCACCCCGTTACCGCCCAGCGCCCTTACCGAAATAGGTGATGCGATTGAAGATGCGCAGCGCAAAATGGAAACCATGCAAGAGCAGCAAACCACGCTGCTGGCCCAAATTAAAAAACAGCTGGCCACACTGCCTGCACCTGATCCGCAAAAAACTGCAGAGAACAAAGAAGCTCAGTCACAAGAAGAAAAACGCCGCCAGCTCATGCGGCTGTTAGCTGAAATTGAAAAGCGCATCAACGAAGAAAACGCAAGACCAAAAAAGCGCTATATCAGCCCGGCCACCCGCGAAGAGGTGTACGCGCTGTATTACGACCAACTGCGCCGCCGCGTAGAAGACCGCGGTACACAAAACTTTCCTGAAGCTGCGGGCAACAAGCTGTATGGCGAGCTGACGATGATCGTCACCGTCAATCACGACGGCCGCGTGCTAGAGACCCAAGTGGTAGAAACCTCGGGCAACATTACCCTTGACCGTCGTGCGCAAGCCATTGCGCGCAACGCGGCTCCATTTGGAAAATTCAGCGATGAAATGCGCGCCCGTGCTGACCAGATCGTAGTGGTGTCAAGATTTAAATTCACGCGTGACGAGACGCTTGAAACCAAACTTACTGGGCGTTAGCATGCCGAAAGAAGCGGTATGCGGCAAGTGATCTGGCGTTGGTGCCTTTTGGTTGTTTTGGCATTAATTGCGTTGCAACTATTTTTTATAGTGCGCATCGTTGGCATGCTGGTCATTGATCCACAGTCCACTGCGTTTGAACGCTCTGAAGCTTGGCGCGTGCTGAACTTGCCCGACAAACCGTTTACTTGGAATCAAGTGTGGGTGCCGTATGAGGACATCTCCACGAACCTCAAACGTGCAGTGATTGCCAGTGAAGACAGTGACTTTGCCTATCACGATGGTGTGGAGTGGGAAGCCATTGAGAAGGCCTTCAGGCGCAATGCCAAAGCTGAGGAACAGGCCATTAAGCGCAGCCGCAACGGCAAAGTGAAAACCCCTAAAGTGGTGGGCGCTTCTACTATTACGCAGCAGTTGGTTAAAAATCTGTTTTTTGCCAGTGAACGCAACTATCTGCGTAAGGGACAAGAGTTTGTGTTGGCCTTAGTGATTGATGCGGTATTGTCCAAGCAAAGAATTTTGGAAATTTACCTCAATAGTGCTGAGTGGGGCGAGGGCGTGTTTGGGGCAGAGGCTGCAGCGCAGCGTTATTTTCGCAAGTCAGCGGCGCAGCTGAGCAGCTATGAGGCTGCACGTTTAGCGGTGATGTTGCCTGGCCCTAAGCTGTACGAGAAGATGCCTAACTCCGCCTATTTAAACAAACGTGCACAGACTATTTCAGCGCGTATGGCCGATGCTGAGCTGCCTTGAGAGTCGTTGCTTAAGTTTGTGTGGTTTTAGGCCTGCTGATATTGGTTATTTGGCACTTTTACCAACAGAAAGTGCTTGTAGTCCAAGTATTCATTGCTCAAGCAGCTATTATATTTATAGCATATTGATGTTTCTTGGGTCTTTTTTAGCTCCCCCTTGGCAATGCATGGTGTCCTTGTTTAGCCGTGGCGGGCGGCGGGACATATCGCTGGGGAAACTTCCGCGAAAACGCGCGGCAGGCAGTAGTGATCTGTAGATGGTGGGCCGCACCTCGCTGCAGTCTTTGCATCGATACGCTCCCAATACTGTTCGCTTTACTCCGTTCGCCCTGAGCTTGTCGAAGGGTTCGCTAAGGCTTCGACAAGCTCAGCCCGAACGGGATGGGTTTATGCGAACAGTATTTGATAAGATCCCACCGTTGCACTCTGGCCGATGCTTTTGGAGGCACGTGGGGCGTGATTTGTGATGACCTCAAGCAGCGCTGCAATCTATGCGTATGACTCTCAGCCGACTACTAGCGCGTCGGTGTGGCTTACCCCTGTGACAACCAATCAAGGGCCGCAGTTCCGGTTGGCATAGGGGTGAGCAACATCGGCGCGCGTCCTAGAACAACGGAGGTCAACGAACAGCTCAACGAGCAGGTCTACGAACAGGTCTACGAACAGGTCAACAGAACATACAAACCACAAGATACAGCACATTTACCAACGAAAAGTGCCAGTAGTCCAAGTATTTACTGCTCAGACAGCTATAAAATTAATAGCGTCTGAGTTAGCGCAGCTGCCCAATCAATCCACTCATCAGCGCCCACGCCTAACCCGCAATATCTCGTCCAAGATCAAACACGCTGCGCCAATCGTGATGCCACTGTCAGCAATGTTGAATGCAGGAAAATGAAAGCCGCCCCAGTGAAAATCTAGAAAATCCACCACGTAACCGTGCAGCAAACGGTCTACCACGTTACCCACTGCACCACCTAAGATGCAGGCCAGTGCAAAGGCAAATAGTTTTTGACCTGCATGCGAGCGCAGCATCCATACGATGAACACCGTAGCTACCACGCCGACGCCAGTAAAGAACCAGCGCTGCCAGCCGCCCGCATTCGCGAGAAAACTGAACGCAGCACCAGTGTTGTGTACCCGCACTATGTTAAAAAAACTTAGCACTTGCGTGCTGTCGCCAAGCTTGTAATAACCCAATATCAAAGTTTTGGTGAACTGGTCTGCAATGCAGATGATCAGCGCCAGACCAATCCACGGCCAGATATTTGAGCTTGAAGATTTGGCCATTTATGCACACTCCCGCACTTCGCCAGCGCCGTACAAATTGTTTGTGCAACGCCCGCAGATAGTGGGGTGCGCCGCGTCAATGCCCACGTCGCTGCGGTAATGCCAGCAGCGTTCGCATTTGGCATGTGCCGAGGCGGTGACCACGGTAGACATCGCTGCACCTGCCACTAAGCTAACAGCCGACGTGATGAAGACAAACTTCACATCCTCACCCAGTGTCGACAGCAATGCAAAGTCTTGCGCAGGCACTGTAATTTGCACCTCAGCCTGCAGCGAGCTGCCTACTTTACCGTCTGCACGCAGCGCTTCAATATCTTTGTTCACTGCATCGCGTATTTCGCGAATGCGACTCCATTTGGCTATTAAGGCTTCATTGGGAGCATCAAACTTCCAATACGTCTCAGTAAAAATCGTGCCAGTGGTGGACTTGCCAAAATCTTTCCAAGCCTCTTCAGCCGTGAAACTTAAAAACGGTGCCATCCAACGCAGCATAGCCTGCGTGATGTGCCACAACGCGGTTTGCGCACTGCGGCGCGCCTTAGAATTTGTGGCGCTGGTGTAGAGCCTGTCTTTAAGAATGTCCAGGTAAAAACCACCCAAGTCTTCACTGCAGTACAACTGCAGCTTAGCGACCACAGGGTGAAATTCATACACCTTGTAGTGCGCCAAGATATCGTTTTGCAATTGGCTGGCGCGTGACAACGCGTAGCGGTCAATCTCTAGCAGCTCATGCAAAGGTACTGCGTCCTTAGCAGCATCAAAGTCGCTCACGTTGGCTAGTAAAAAGCGCAGGGTGTTACGAATACGGCGGTAGCTGTCTACCACGCGTGCGAGAATTTTGTCGTCGATAGTCAGGTCGCCTGAGTAATCTGTGCTGGCGGCCCACAGACGGATGATCTCTGCGCCCATTTTGTTGCTCACCTCTTGCGGTGCAATCACGTTGCCCATGCTCTTGCTCATCTTGCGGCCTTGCCCGTCGACCGTGAAGCCGTGGGTCAGCAGGCCGCGATAAGGCGCGCGGTCATACATAGCGCAGGCAGTCAGCAGTGAGCTGTGGAACCAGCCGCGATGTTGGTCATGCCCTTCGAGGTACAAATCAGCCTCGGGGCCGGGTGCGCCCGTGCGTGGGTCAATCTCGGTGTGTGCGTTGGGGGTTGATCCGTCCGCAGCTTTGTGGCTACCTTTGAGCACGGTGGTATGCGTGGTGCCTGAGTCAAAACACACTACCAAAAAGTCAGTGCTCTTGGTGTATAGCTCAGGGTGCTCAACGCCCACTTTGGCAAAGATGTCTGCCGTGCTGGCTTTGCTCCAAGCCTCGATACCACTAGCTTCCACCATCTGGGCGGCTAGATCCAAAATCTCCATGGTCTTGGGGTGCAACTCGCCACTGTCTACATGCAAAAACAGCGGCAAGGGCACGCCCCAGCTGCGCTGGCGGCTGATGCACCAGTCAGGGCGGCCTGCGATCATGTCGCGCAGGCGGGTTTTACCGTTCTCTGGGTAAAAGTTGGTGTGCTCAATCGCGTCGAGCGCGAGCTGGCGCAAAGTCTTGCTGGCTTTGTCTTTGGTAAACACGCCCACGCCTTCATCCATGCGGATAAACCACTGTGCAGCAGCGCGGTAGATCACCGGTGTTTTGTGTCGCCAGCAGTGCGGGTAGCTGTGTTGAATGTCATAGGTAGCAAACAAACGATGGTTGTCGCGCAACGTGTTGATCACCTCGGCGCAGGCCTTCCAG
>JANOSN010000930.1:0-3205 GCA_031415895.1 Polaromonas sp.
AACGAAGACTCGCAAGGGCATTGGCATGATGACCAATTTATTATCCGCGTAGTGGCCGACGGCGCTGGTGGGCATGGCGGTGGAGACGTAGCGTCGTCCATTGTGCGCAGTTCCGTGTTGGCTAGTTTCTCAGCTGCACCAGTGCTTAGCGGCAAAGTGCTGCGCGATTTGTTATTGCAGACCAATGCAGAAGTATTGGTGCGGCAAAAAGAAGGTGGCAAGTTATCTGCCATGCGCACTACTGCTGTCGTGGCTGTTATTGATTTGTACGCTAACCAGCTGATATGGGCACATTGTGGCGACAGCAGAGCCTATTTGTTTCGCAGCAGAACCTTGCAAACCCGAACGATTGACCACAGCTTGGTGCAGCAAATGGTGTCTACCGGGATGATTGACGATGAGGGTGCGCGGATGCATACTCAGCGCAATTTACTGTTGTCTGCTTTAGGTGCCACAGAAGATGAAATTGAAATCACTGTGTCTGAACCAATGGATATAGAACCTGGCGATGTTTTATTGCTTTGTAGCGATGGCATTTGGGAGCCACTGGGTGACAACACGATTGAGCGTTTGTTGCTACGCGCTGCCAGCCCTAAATCTTGGCTGCAGCAAATTGATGAAAGCGTTAAGGCGAATGCAAAGCCTGACCATGACAACTACACCGCGTTAACTTTGTGGGCTTATGCAGCTGACGAAGTTACGCAAATTGCACCCTTTCAATAAGTTTTCAAGGAGTAAATTGATGCGCAATAACAAAAAATCTGCTGGAATGTCACTGAAGATAAAGCTCACTATTTTGGCTGCCGGCGTATGTAGTTCTATGTTTTCATTAAGTGCATACGCTCAATGCACTACTGTGTTCGAGGCAACTGTCACATCTGCAGGTGTCACACGACAAGTTTGTGCTGCCACTATTGAAGAGATCTACATAACTGCAATTCGTGATGCAGGTGCTTCATTTCCAGGTTCTACGCCAAACTCTGCATTAACCAGTAATTTACGGTTGTTTGGAGTGGCCGCAAATTTGAATTTTGCTGAAAACAGCAGAGTTCTTAACTTCAGCATACCCGAGCTGGGCGTGAGCCGCAGCTTTGAGGGCGCCACTAGGGCAGACAGTGCCATTTTGCTGCGCAGGTTTTTAGAAGACAACCCAGATATTTTTGCCAGCTTGCAAAGACGTCAGGCAGCTACTTCTCCGCTAAGCCCTATTACTGGTGCTGGCGGTGTTTTACCCAGAGCCATCATTTCGGATTTTAATTCCAGCTTCAATGACACCCCTACTAGGATTGCAACATCCCAAAGCACTGCATCGCAGGGTTCACAAAGCGTGTTAGGTGCTGGCGTGCTGGTTAGCATCCTTGATGTGGCCAATAGTAAAGTAAAAACTTTGTCGATACCTCTGTCGTACACAGTGCGCAACGATATTGACCCGCGCAGGCAAGCTTTGATTCGAGGTGGGTTAGGTATTGTTGATACTGCTGGTAGCCGGTCGTATCAAGGGCGGTTATCAGCGGGCTATAGATTTCCTATGTCGGATGAATGGGTGCTGACCCCCATGGGCGGCTTAAGCTTTGCTGCGTCCAAAGATGCTGCTTTTGCTGTGGGAGTGGGGAATGCATCGCTAGCCAGCACCTATACATGGGAGTTTGAGAGTTTCGATCTCACCATGGGTAACATGCTGGGCTATTACCAAACTTTTAAATTGCCAGTTAAATTTAGCGGCGATCCTAAAATTCGAATTGCCGCATTGGTCAACGGTATTTTCTTAAGTCAGCCCATCAATATTGCCGATAGCAAAATGGCTATTGAATATGGGTTCTCAGATTCGCGTCTGGGTGGCACAGAGCTATACCAAAACAATTCTCAAGAGCTTACGATTTCACTGGGTACTAACAAAAGCGCCTTATCGGCAAGAAGCTACTTTCGGGCAACTTTAGCTGCGCAACGGGCGAAGGACAGCAAGGGCGTTTCTTTAGGTCTTAACTATTGGTTCTGATAATGTCCCCAGGGGGTCTGTGCCATGCAAAGTAGCTTTCCGTTCAAAAAAAGTCTAATTGTGGCTGCACTTTCTTTCTCGAGTGCCGCATATTCAGATTATGGAACAGATCAAACTGCGTTTGCTAGTTCAGGCAGGTACGACTTAATTGAGAAACAAGTTGAGGCTCTGGCGCTACAAGGCCCTTTGCGCACTCGCGACCAGCATGCATTGTGTTTTGCTTATTCAAAACTAAAGCGCTACGACAAGCTTATGCCGTGTTTAAATCAGCTGCAAGCACTGGTTGCTAAAGGTGATAGGCGCACGCGAATTTTTGGCTTGGATGATGCTACACCCGCTGTGCATTTGATGCGTGCTGAAGCACTTACCGATTTAGGCCAATATGCGGAAGCGCGCAAAGAGGCCAACGATGCCTTGGTGTGGCTGCGCAAAGAAAAAAGCGGTGACGACGACATGGTGGTGGGTGCTTATGCCGCCGTGGCTATATCGGTAGCTTTGCAGGGTGACACCACCGTAGCCAGGCAAACTGTGGACATACTTAAAAACTACAGTGTTCGCAGCGACTATAAGCGTGCCAAGACGATGGCTCTTGCCAGGGCGCAAATGGCCATAGGCGCTTGGGCAGATGTGATAGTCACTTTAGAATCAAACGATGCAGCGTTTCGATTTGACATGATGTTGGACAATTTTCTGTCGGGTTCTGCATTTACTGGCCGCAATAACTGGGTGTGGACTGAGCTACCGCGCGCATTCATGATGCACAAAGCGCAGCTAGAAGTGGGGCGCACTGATGCGGCACGAGCCGGATTTGACAAGCTGCTGGCTACGCGCGAGCTGACTGTAAATGCTGAAATATATTGGCAAACTCTGTTAGAGCGCGGCCGCGTGGCAGAGCGTGATGGGCAAACTGAGAAAGCACTAGAGTATTTTCGTAAAGCACGAGATTTGGTAGAGTCGCAGCGGCGCTCTATCCGAACTGAAACTAGCAAAATTGGTTTTGCGAATGATAAACAAGCGGTGTACCAAGGCATCGTTAGAGCAGCGCTTAAGTTGGGTGACAAAGCCCAAGTTATCGAGGTGGCAGAGCAAGCCAAATCGCGCGCGCTGGTCGATATGCTGGCGACTAAATCAGACTTTGGCATTTACGGCCAGCGCGCCCCAGATATTGCCGCTACTTTTGCAGAATTCCAACGTGCTGATGCTGAGCTG
>JANOSN010000931.1:0-3111 GCA_031415895.1 Polaromonas sp.
GCTTCCCAGCAGACCATTACGTCTTTATGGCCACCCGCATGGGCACCGTGAAAAAGACACCGTTAGAAGACTTTAACAATCCACGCAAAGGCGGCATCATTGCTGTCGATTTGGACGATGGCGACGTACTGGTAGGTGCAGCTATCACCGACGGCAAACACGATGTCATGCTCTTCAGTGATGGTGGCAAAGCCGTGCGCTTTGACGAGGACGATGTGCGCGCTGTGGGCCGCACTGCACGCGGCGTGCGCGGCATGACACTGGACGAGGGCCAAAGCGTGATTGCCATGCTGGTCGCAGAAGATGAACTGCAAAGCGTGCTAACCGCCACAGAGAACGGCTACGGTAAGCGCACACCAATCGGCGAATACACCCGTCACGGACGCGGCACCAAAGGCATGATCGCTATCCAGCAGTCTGAGCGAAACGGCAAAATTGTGGCCGCCACTTTAGTGCACGCTGACGACGAGATTATGATGATCACCGACAAAGGCGTGCTGGTGCGCACCCGCGTAGCCGAGATGCGCGAGCTAGGCCGCGCTACACAAGGTGTGACTTTGATTGCACTGGACGCGGGCACCAAACTCAGCGGTTTGCAACGCATTGTAGAAAACGATGCTGTCGCTGAGGCGGCCGAAGGCGATGAGCCGGACAATACAGACACCGGTGCAAATGGTAACAATGGCACCTTAAATGGGGACGACACTGAAGGCGGTAATTCAGCCGAGTAACCCACCATCGCAGGCTCAGTGCAGCGATATTTAAGGAACCCTATGACTTGTTTTCAAACACTATTAAATACTATCAAAACCATAGCTTTTGCAGTAGTATTTACTTGGACTTCTGGCGTATTACATGCACAACCTGCAGATGCAAAACGTGATCTGGCAGTGCGCATCATTGCAGCCCAAGAGGGCGCAGAAATGAGCCGCATGTTGCAACAGTTAGCCGCCTCTGCTTCTCAGCAACTGGTCGGCAAATGGAACCCTGCCTTGGAGACCATGCCTGCGGACAAACGCCAAAAAGCTGTTGCATCGCTTGATGCCGAGTTAAAAAAATTCAACGATGACGCACTCAAGCTAATAACTGCACAGGCGGTTAAGGTACGCAGTGAAGCGTTAGCCACAAGCTACGCCGAGAAATTTTCTGAAGAAGAGCTCAAGCAACTCTTGGCGCTTATGGAAGCGCCTGCATTCAAAAAATACCAAACCCTAGCACCTGAGCTTGGCAGTGTGTATCTCAAAGGCATTGTGGAAGGTACCCGCACTGCAGTAGAGTCTCGCGGCAAAGCTTTTGATACAGCTGCTGCAAAAATTGTGGGGGCACCACCCGCAGCGGCGCCAAGTCCAGGGCCTGCTACCAGCCCTGGCCCAGCTAGCAGCGGTGCTCCCGCCAAGAAGCCCTGATGAGCACCCAGCCTGCGCAATCTGTTCATGCCGCTGCCCAACCCTTGACTGCGGTAGGTACAGGGGTGGCAGCCCCATTGCGCACGCTGGCACAACTGCGCGTAGAGATCGACGCTGCAGATCAGCAACTGCTTAAGCTGCTCAACCACCGCGCTAGTCTGGCAAACGAAGTAGGCGAAATCAAACGGGTTGAAGGTTCGCCTGTCTACCGCCCTGAGCGCGAAGCGCAGGTTATCCATGGCCTGCAAAGCAGCAATACTGGTCCGCTTAAAAGTGACAGCATTAGCCATATATGGCGCGAAGTCATGTCTGCTTGCCGCAGCCTAGAAGCACCGCAGAGAGTGGCAGTGTTAGGCCCAGCAGGTACGTTTTGCGAGCAAGCTGGCCTAGAGTTTTTTGGCAGCAGCGTCGAGTTGATTTACTGCGCTAATTTTGACGAAGTGTTCCACGCCACAGCATCGGGTACCGCGCAGTACGGCGTGGTGGGCGTAGAAAATTCTACCGAAGGCGTGGTCACCCGTTCACTGGATTTGTTTTTGCATACGCCCGCGCACATTGTGGGCGAGGTCAGCTTGATGGTGCGGCACAACCTGCTGCGCACCAGCAATAGCTTGGCGGGTATTGAAGTAGTGCTAGCCCACCAACTGGCTCTAGCGCAATGCCAAGAGTGGCTTAACAAACATCTGCCGCATGCCCAGCGCCGTGCAGTGTCCAGCAATGCTGAAGGCGCGCGTTTAGCTGCGACTAACCCAGCCTGGGCGGGCTTAGCCAGCGAGCGGGCAGCATCACAGTTTGGCCTGCACATCGCTGCGCACGCTATTCAAGACGATGCGTTTAACCGCACCCGCTTTAGCATCATTTGCCTGCCCGACACCCTGCCCTCGCCACAAGCCAGTGGCAAAGACTGCACTAGCTTAATCGTCTCGGTGCCTAATAAGCCCGGTGCGGTGCACGACCTGCTAGTACCGCTTAAAAACCATGGCGTGTCGTTAACGCGCTTTGAGTCACGCCCTGCACGCACGGGCCAATGGGAATACTACTTTTATATCGATTTGGCCGGTCATGCTGACCAGCCGCATGTAGCCTCTGCACTAAAAGAATTGCGCAGTTTGTGCGCTTTCTATAAAGTGCTAGGCACTTATCCCGCAAATGCGTAGACGCAGGCTAAGCACTGCCCACCACCTTAGAAAGAAAAATAATGTTTGAGCAATTAGGTCTGATTGGTTGTGGCTTGATGGGCGGATCGTTTGCGCTGGCCATGAAAAAGGCTGGCCTCGTCAAACGGGTTGTCGGCTACAGCAAATCGCCCTCTACCACCGAGCGCGCACGCCAGATGGGTGTGATTGACGTGGAAGCGCCCTCGGCTTTGCTGGCGGTATCGGGTGCAGACATTGTGCTGCTGGCCGTGCCAGTATCGGCCACTGAGGCTACTTTAAAGGCCATCAAGCATTTGGTCACCCCCAGCATGCTGGTCATGGATGTGGGCTCGACCAAGCGCGATGTGGTCGACGCTGCGCGCCGCGTGCTGAAAGACCAAGTCGGTGTGTTTATTGCGGCCCACCCCATCACTGGCAAAGAAGTATCGGGTGTGGAGCATGCCGATGCCGACCTGTACCGTGGCAAGCAAGTGATCTTGACCCCCATTGAGCGCACGCAAATTACCCAGCTGCAAAAAGCCACCGACTTGTGGACAGCGCTGGGCAGC
>JANOSN010000932.1:0-8275 GCA_031415895.1 Polaromonas sp.
TTACCCCGGCATCTGCAGCAATCTGAATACTGACCACGCGCCGCTCATCAAAATGTACCGCCGCGCCCGCGCGCTCAAAGGCGTGAAGAAGATTTTGATTGGCTCGGGCCTGCGCTATGACTTGGCCGTGCAGTCGCCAGAATATGTCAAAGAATTAGTCACTCACCATGTAGGCGGCTACCTCAAAATTGCACCCGAGCACACCGAAGGCGGGCCACTGAGCAAGATGATGAAGCCAGGCATCGGCAGCTACGACAAATTCAAGCACCTGTTTGAAAAATACAGCGCTGAGGCAGGCAAAAAGCAATACCTTATCCCGTACTTTATCGCCGCCCACCCCGGTACCAGCGACGAAGACATGATGAACTTGGCCGTTTGGCTCAAGAAAAACGGTTTCAGAGCCGACCAGGTGCAAACCTTCTACCCCAGCCCGATGGCCACCGCCACGGCCATGTACCACAGCAATCGCAACCCGCTGCGCAAAGTCACGCGCGACTCTGAGACGGTAGACATTGTGCGTGGCGACAAACGCCGCCGCCTGCACAAAGCCTTTTTGCGCTACCACGATGCCAACCATTGGCCGCTTCTGCGCGAAGCCTTAAAAGCGATGGGCCGCGCTGATTTAATCGGCAACGGTAAACACCATTTGATTCCTACATTTCAGCCGATGACCGATGGCAGCTATATAAGTGCGAGGCGTAAAAACTCTAGCACCGTAGGCGCCAAAGTCAAAGGCCGCACAGGCGGGTCAAGCACTGTAGCCGCACCTGCAGCGCCTATGCGAGTAGCTGCCAAACCTGGCCGCATGTTGACGCAGCACACGGGTTTGCCACCACGCAAGCAAAAGTAGTCACTATCGATTTGATAGCTGTCTGAGTAATGAATACTTGGACTACAAGGCGATATCGCTACCAAATCTTCCACCAAGGGCTGGTAGAAGACTTAAACCCTTGCGACAAATACTCGCTCTTAGGGTAGCTCTTCTCCAGTACCCGCTTAGCATCATCACGCAGCAACGCCATGCCCAGCGAGTTATAGCTTTGCATCAAGATGAACAAAGCCTCTTCTTGCGCAGCGACGTTTTGATAATCAGTCACCGCCGTCTGTGCACGGTTAATCGCAGCTACATACGCCCCACGGCGAAAATAGTAGCGTGCCACATGCACCTCGTACTGCGCAAGTGAGTTCACGATATAGGTCATACGTGCACGTGCGTCAGGCGTGTATTTGGAATCAGGAAAGCGTGTGGCCAAGTCTTTGAAAGATTCAAAAGATTCCTTGGCTGCTTTTTGGTCTCGCTCTGACAAGTCTTGGCTGGCCAGTTTGCCAAACAAGCCTAAGTCGTCGTTAAAGTTGACGATGCCCTTAAGGTACAGCGCATAGTCAATCGCCGGGCTTGAAGGGTGCAGTTTTTCAAATCGCTCCAGCGTAGCCACAGCTTGCGGGCCTTCGCCAGCTTTGAACTGCGCATAGGCTTTGTCCAGCTGCGCTTGCTGCGCTAGTGGGGTGCCTGCAGCGCGGCCTTCTAGCTTTTCTAACAGTGGAATGGCTTTATCGTAGGCGCTAGAGGACATCTCATCCTTGGCCTCGGTGTAAATCTTGTTGGGGCTCCAGGATTCGGTTTTGTCAACCGTCTTGGTCGAGCAGGCAGTCAAGGCCATGAACAGTGCTACAGAAACTGCCGCAACGCCTAGTTGTGTGCCACGCTGCGCTGTGCGGGCTACTGCCTGTGATACCACCGATAATGCTAGTGCCATAACGCTTCTTTCAGGTTCTAATTTAGGTACAAATTCCCAGTGCAATCCATTATATCGACCGACCCCCTTGATTCGTTAGATGCACGCACTGACATCGATCTAGACGATTTTGCCGATCCTAGCGAGAACGGCCATGAGCTACGTACTTTCAGCCTTGACGCTAGCCTGCACGGCCAGCGCCTTGACCGTGCCTTGGTGCAGTTGGTGGGTGAGTTCTCACGCAGTTATTTACAACAACTGACACAAGACGGCGCAGTGCTGCTCAACGGCAAAGAGGCCCGCAAAAGCGCTGCAAAACTAAAAGCAGGTGACCAGCTAGCTATTACTCTGCGGCCTACACCGCAAAGCTTGGCCTTTAAGCCTGAGCAGATGGACCTGAATATTGTGTTTGAAGATGAGCACTTGCTTATTGTCAACAAACGCCCCGGCGTGGTGGTGCACCCCGCTGCTGGCAACTGGAGCGGCACACTGCTTAACGGCCTGCTGGCCCATGACAAGCAGTGCGCTGAGCTGCCCCGTGCAGGCATAGTGCACCGGTTAGACAAAGACACCAGCGGCCTGATGGTAGTAGCCCGCACGCGCTTGTGTATGGACGCTCTGGTCGCCATGATTGCTGCGCGCGATGTGAGCCGGCAATATCTGGCCATTGGCCATCGCGCTTGGCCGGGCGACCCGGTGCGCCGCGTAGAGGCCGCCATAGGCCGTGATATTCGCAACCGCTTGCGCATGGCAGTGGTCGATTTGTCACGCGGCAGCGGTAAAGAGGCGATTACTGATTTCCATCTGCTATCAAATTCGCAGCTGTCCGAGCAACAAATACTTGGACTACAGTCCGAAAACGCTACTTTTTTGTCTTCTAGTAAGCCACAAAATGCCAATATTGGTGACCGCAGCTATTGCCTATTGCGCTGCATCTTGCACACTGGGCGTACACACCAAATCCGCGTACACGCCGCACACATAGCCCATCCATTAGTGGGTGATGCTGTCTATGGTGGGGCACCCGCAGCAGGGCTCACGCGCCAGGCTTTGCATGCAGAGCGGCTGGCGTTTTCTCACCCGATGACCGGTGAAAGCCTGGCGTTTACGGCACCCTTGCCCGCAGACTTATTAGCGGCTTGTCAAAGCCTAGGCCTACGCCTGCCATAGCACTTGCAGAAGCATTTGCAGAAGCACTGGCAGTAGCCAAGTGTCGTTGCTTGGCATTCAATAAACACACTTCATGGCTTGTGTGCAAGTTCGCCGGTCTTTTGTTGTCTTTTTGCAGCACTCAAAAACCATAATGGACCGCATGCTTGGTCCTGTTAAAGTTAAAGTTCAAACTGAAAATGTTTATGAGCGGCTATTTTTATAATAAAAAAGTAGTATTATTTTTCATAATTACTATATTTTACAAAATGACTCTTACGTTAATTATTTTTGGAGCGTACCATTAGAAACTCAATTTTCGTGTAATAAATAACGAAAAGTTGTTATCAAAGTGCCAAAAAGTAGCGTTTCTTAAGAATTTTAGCTTTGATGGACCCCCAATAGGTAGTGACTGAGGTTTTTGGGTCGATTGACGAGACGGGGTTGTTGAAAGAGAATTTTGAGATCAAGTAAAAAAATTGAATCAATTGTTCAAGATCGCAACGTGTATTTACCGGTCTTAACAGCTGATTTCGTGAATAGTAATGAGGGAAAGACCACTATGAGACTCCTAAAAGAACCGGAGCCAATACCCAGTCAAGGTATTCGAGAAACATTAGATGCCAACGAAAGCGCTCAACTGGTAGCGCTGTGGAGGAGGCGTCATACGCTAGATGCCTCTGAGATCGGACAGATGTACAGCATTGTCAGCCGTGCGCTGCAAAAATACACTCCGCCAGAGTTACAAATACTCGGGGAAGGTAGGCATGAGCTGATAGCGCAGTTTATTTACTGCAAGGTTTTACGCTTGCAAGAGCGTGGCGAGAATATTCAAAAAGTTATTCCAGAGGACGATGGCCACAGCGCACCATCCAGTTCATATGCTTTATGCGCCTACTTTAGGCGCTATTTAATTGATTGCACCCGCGCCAGTTCTTTCAAAAGAAAAATATCAATCGGCGATCAAATTACCGAAAGCCAACTGGAAGAGCAAATCGAGGGAGAAGAAGACATTGATACATGCCTAAGAGAATATGGCTTGAACCAAGACAAAGTAGCCCAGCAAGCTAAATACTTTATTAACAAGCTAGACCAGCCCGAGAAAATTTTACTATGTGAAAGTTTTGGCTGTGAGGCTGAAGGCGGCTTATCGGGTGTGGCCTCGCGGCATGCCATTACCTCCTACCACTACCGCGCTGGGCGCTTAGGTTTGGTGCACAAGCGCCAAGGCTTAAGCAGCGACTACGCTAAGACCATGCTTGGTGGCTGGATTGAGAAAACACTAGGCATACCTATCCACCACGAAAACATGAAAGCGATCCATTCCGTTTTCAAAATCTTAGGTGCTCAAGCGTCTTACGCTCAAGCAACCTAGGAAAAATGTGTATCCGAATCTTTGGCCTCCTTTAGAAATAGTAGAAGCCGCACTTGAAAGCCCGCTAGCGCTCGGTGCTGCAGCCAAGGATAGCTACGTTGGAATGGCTCCTCCCGAGGCCGGATCGGCCGCGCAGTTACATATTGCCGACTTGCTGCTACCCCTCACAGATCTTGTCAATCGACGCAAAGCCGTCAAAGACCATGCTTTTACTGACGAATGGCTGGCAGGCCGGTTGATTCAAATCGACAGCGATGGGCTAATTTTTGGTGTATTGCTTGACCGCACCACACAATCAGGCCAGTGGACTGGCTGGTTAGCCGCCTGCGAAACCAGCTGGGCAGGCGATTTTGACGTTTTGCTTGAACCAGAGGATGATCCGTTTGAGCCCATGTTTGGAGTTATCCAAACTTGGAACCCCGTCACTGTTGAAAAGTCAGCCGATATACATGCCACAGTAGTTGGTGCAGTGAATGCCGCCAGGCTAGAGGCGATTCGCGCTGTGGCACAAGAAAGCGCCAAAGACCTCAAGCTAAGTATTCCGGTAGAGCCAGGGCGTATAGCTTTAAGAACTGCAGGAGATCAATTTACGGTCTTAACCGGCACCCCGCTGGCTGATGACGATGACCGGTGGGCCTATCAAAACGCTTACCGTGCCAGCGCAGCTAGGTTAATGGCGCTGCAATTGACACGCAGACTGGCCAGTACTAAAAAAATAGCCGTAAAACCATTACCTGGTTTCCAACGCGTTCAACAATGGTTTGCCACTGTCGGCTTACCGCGGCAAGCGTTTGCCGCCGCGTGTGTGTGCCTGGTTGCTTACTTGGGGGTATCAAGCATTGGGTTAAACGAAACGGGTGCTGATGACAGCGTTAAGTTTCGCTCAACGGCCGCAGAGCCTGTTACTGCGCAAAGTATGCGGGTGCAGATCAAATCGAAAGCTACTGCAAGCGACGTAGAAAAATTAATGCAAACTGCCGCCTGCGAAATTGTTTCGGGGCCGGATCAGCAGGGTGTTTACCAGTTGAAGTTCGACAACCTATCGCAGTGCAAACAAATGTTGGGAACATCTGATTTGGTTGTGCAGCTAAAACCGTAAATTAAGCGTATATGAATCTTTACGGCGTGCGATACGGCAAAGGCTTTGGGCAGCTAGGTAAATACCTGTTCGCAGCTTTGATATGCCTAGCCGCGTCTCACGCGTATGCGGTGCAAAGGGCGCTGTTGGTGGGTGTATCAGAACTGGTTAACCAGCCTCAATCTTTATGGTTGCAGGCACCTCGCAATGATGTCGTTTTGATGCGTGACACCTTACTCGCCCAAGGGTTCAGGGCGGACGACATCACTGTCTTGGCTGATGGTGTTGCAGGTGCGGCTTTACCTGAGGCTGCTCGCATCCATGAGTCTTTAATGCGCATTCTTAAATCATCTCAGTCGGGTGATAGCGTGGTGTTATATTTCTCTGGCCATGGAGCTCGCGTCAGCGGCTTGGCCAAAGACTATCAAGAGCCCGATAATTTGGCTGAAAATTTTCTTGCGCGCGATGTACGCGGCAGTGTGAGTGGCGCGGCCTCAATTTTGCACGGAGGTGTGAAAGATGTTGAATTTGGTAGCTGGATTAAAGCCCTCTTGGCTAAAAACGTCTCTGTATGGTCGGTGTTTGATACCTGCTCAGCAGCTTCTATGACGCGTTCGGCGGCATCTACTACAGCGGACTATGCAGACGATATTCGCTTTAGAGGACTGAATTTTTCACAACTTGCGTTAAGCAAAACTGGTAAATTAGTTCAAAGCGTGCTCAGTAAACCTGATGACTTAGGTGCAAGCAAACAAACTAATATCAAAGCGCAATACGTTGCATTTTTTGCATCAGAAAGCCATCAAATATCTCCTGAGTTACGCTTGCCCCGCCAGCAAAAAGATGCGCGACACCACGGCTTGTTAACCTGGGCTGTGGCACAGTCATTCCAAAGCAAACCAGAAACTTGGCGTGAACTTTATCAAGGTGTACTCAACATATATCCACCTGTGATTAATGAACTACAGCGCTTATTTCCTTCGCGCGAGCTGCCTTCGCCAGTGGCTGAGGGTGATTTAGATTTTAAAATTTTCTCAAATAAAAAAATTCCTGGTAATGCACTACCCAATTGGCCAGCCCAGCGCGCTGGCGCTTATTTAACCCTGAAAAGTGGTTGGCTAGACGGGGTAGAGTTAGAACAAAAGGTCAATGTCGTTGCTGTCCAAAGCGATGGCACTGCATTAGCCGCTGAGGCGCGCATTAGCGCAACTGACGCTAGCAGCGCAAGGCTGCCCGTGCCTGCGTTGATCAGCAACCTCAAAGCGGTTACTCATTGGAGTGTTAGCCCTGCGAATGCCCTCTCTTCGGTTAGTTTGCGTGTACGAGCTGCAAATTTAATACCCACTAATCAAGCGGTAGGTTATCCAGCATCGATCCATCAAGTTACTGATTCAGCATTTGATGTGCAGGTGTCCAAATCTTCAAGCGGTGAATTCTCATTACAAGCCAGCCCTGAAATAGCACCATCGCTGCAAGTCAATCAAATAACATTTTCTGATGTTAATGCGGTTCAAGACAGGCTTAAAGACCTTGCACAATGGAAATGGCTTTCGCACATTGCCAGCTTAGCTAAAGGCATGGAGATCGAGGGCTTTAGTGCCACATTAGAGGTAACCGAGGCCGGTAAGTCAGCCCGTACAGACCTGGTGCAGGGTGTCAGCACCTCAAAGCCTATCAGCACCGCAGGGGACGCGAGTCTGGTGGTAAAAAACACCAGTGGACAGTCATTTGATTTACTGATTGCTATCCAAGACAGCTCTGGACAGTTGCATGCTGTGTACCCTGAAAGCGTGAATGAGAGTAATCGATTTGAGAGGGGTACTAAACAAAGCCCCGCGCTCAAGCGTTTTGCACTACCGATTAATAAGATCAACACCGCTAATCGATTAGTAGTTGTTGCGGGCTTAGCGCAGCCGTTGAGTCAACCACGATTGTTTGGTGTCAACATGAACGAGTCATCAGACCAAATACGTGTACGCGGGCGGCTAAATACTGACAAAGATAGGCAAGTATTTGCCTCCATTCTGAGCTTGGGCGAAGCGCCCCAGACTAAAAAATAATTTTCAATATCTAAGGAGTCACCATGACCATTCATTTAGCTGTAATGGATTTCAACGATGCATTAAAAACGCTGGACTTAGTTGGCAACAATAGTCTTGATATGGCCATGTTGGTAAAAAACGACCGTGGCGGCGACGTGCCCAGTGAATCAGCCAGAAATTTTGGCGATTCAAGACCTAGACACAGCATTGCAGGTTATTACATGAGCGCAGGGCAACATGCTGATGCCAGTAGCTCCAGGCGGCGTTACTACTCTGCAGTGCGTGTGGTGCGAAATATCGATGCTGCTACTACTTCCTTATTGTCGGCATTCAAAAATAACGACAATATGGAAATCGAATTGTCCACCTACAAGGCGGGCGGAGATAGTTCTCCAAGTGCGTTGCCTCATTTCAAGATTTTGCTCAAAGGCGCTAAAGTAAAAACATACACGCTTTTGTCTGGTGGTGCTTTGCCCAACGCCGGTTGCTTTGAAATCATAGAATTAGTGTTCCGCAATATCAAAATAGAAGCTGCACCACAGTCTAGTACGGGGCAACGCGGCGCTGTGAACACATTTGAAGATGAAATGAGCGAGGCGGGCGCATGAACTCCGCTGAGCTGCTAAAAGCTGCCGATACTGTTGGTGCACTGAAGACTTTAAGTGATGAGGTGCGTACGAAGCCTGCTGATGCAAAACTGAGAGTTTATTTGGCCCAACTGTTATGTGTGACTGGCCAATGGGAGCGTGCACTGAATCAATTGACTGTAGCTGCAGAGCTTGATGCCCTGGCAGTACCCATGAAGCAAATGTATGGCGAAGCCATCCGCTGTGAGGGTTTACGAGCCGATGTATTCTCAGGCAAGCGTACGCCTATGGTGTTCGGTCAACCTGAC
>JANOSN010000933.1:0-1761 GCA_031415895.1 Polaromonas sp.
GTGCCGAGCTGGCTGACCAGCACACAAAGTACAAACCCATCTTCCTAAAAATCGCACCCGATTTAGATGCTGAGCAAATCAAAGTGATTGCCGCGACGCTAAAGCACCACAAAATAGACGGCGTAATTGCCACTAACACCACCCTCAGCCGCGAAGCCGTCAAAGGCCTGCCGCATGCCGAGGAGGCTGGCGGCTTAAGCGGCGCGCCCGTGCTGGAAGCTAGCAACGAGGTGATTCGCCAACTGCGTAAAGCCTTGGGCAAGACTTACCCCATCATTGGTGTAGGCGGGGTAATTACCGCGCAAGACGCAGTGAGCAAAATAAAAGCCGGGGCAGATTTGGTTCAAATCTACACCGGCTTAATTTACAGCGGGCCTGCGCTAGTGAAAGATGCCGCCAAAGCGCTAAAAAGTCTCCGCTAAGCTGCCTTTGTTTATCTAGTGTGGCATGTAAGTTGCTATAATTTTTTGCACTTCTAGCCTATCTGGCGGGCTGTGCAATTTGATAATTAATATACCCACGGAGATTCACGCATGTTCACTCGACGCATTTCAATATTGCTAACTGGCACGCTGGTTGCCTTGTTATTTGTTTGCCAAGCCGCAGCACAAAGCAAATACCCCGATCAACCGGTCAAGCTGATCGTTGCCCTGCCAGCGGGTGGCAGCGTAGACATGATTGCGCGCACCCTTGGCCAAAAGCTAAGCACATCGATGGGACAGCCTTTTGTGGTCGACAACCGTGCAGGCGGCTCAGGTCAAATTGGCATGCCATTAGTGGCCAAGGCAGCAGCCGATGGCTACACGCTTGCAGTGTCACCCGCGTCTTTTCTCACCACCAACAAAAGCATTTTCAAAAGCCTGCCCTATGACCCTGAAACTGATTTCGTTCCAGTGTCAAGCTTGGTCAATCAGCCCATGGTAATGATTGTGAAAGACAAGCAAAAATACCCGACTGTGGCTGCGCTGGTCGCAGCAGCTAAGGCTGCACCGGGCAAGATTACTTATGCATCATCAGGCGATGGCAGCCCGCAGCACCTGGGCGGCCTGATGTTTGAAGCGCGCACGCAAACCAAACTGCTGCATATCCCCTACCGTGGCGGCGCACTGGCCATCAACGATACCATCGCGGGCATTGTTGATGTGATGTTTGCGGTGATGCCTGAAGCTGTGCCCCATGTGCAGTCAGGCAAGCTGCACGCGCTGGGCGTGATGAGCCCCACACGTTCACCCGTGTTTCCGCAGGTACCCACCATGGCCGAGGGCGGCATTGCCGACATGAACCTGTCAGCATGGATGGCACTGCTGGCCCCAGCCAAAACACCGCGCCCAGTGATCGACCAACTCAACCGCGCTGTGCAAGCCGCGTTCGACCCCGAGCTAAAGGCTAAGCTGGCCGAAAGCGGCATTGAGGTGTCCACCAGCACACCCGAAGATGTGCAAAAAATGATTGCAAGAGATATCAAGGTGCATGCCGAACTGGTCAAAGCATCGGGTTTAGTGCCGCAATAAGTTTTTCAATGCAAAGCGACGCCCGTCTTGCTTTGAGCAAGCTCGCGCGTCACACCAGCGGCTAGTTCCACAATTTTCAAGCCATAAGGTGTTACGTCAAAAACGCCTAGATCGGTGATGATGCGGTCAACCACGCCCACACCAGTGAGCGGCAGGGTGCACGATGGCAAAATCTTCAGGTCTTCGGTGCCGTCTTTTTTCTTGGCGACATGCTCCATCAGCACGATAACGCGTTTAACGCCAGCGACCA